>JANYLL010000084.1 GCA_025357895.1 Ignavibacteriota bacterium | reverse complement strand
AATTTCATCTTCGATCTTTTTGATCTTATTTCTCAGAGGTTTTTCCTTTTGGGAATTGGCATTACGATTCTCTGCTTTTGAGCGCTTATCTTCTTTGCCGTTTTTTGCCGGTTCATTTTTCTCAATAACTTGCTGTTTTGGCTTTTCATCTTTAAATGTTTTCTTTCCTCTGATGCGTGCAAGCTCTGTCTCATGGAGTTCATCGAGATATTGCTCAAGCGAACCCATATAATCTTTAACTACGCCTTTACCAAAAGTAATGATGCGCTCAACAAGATCTTCAAGGAAATCGCGATCATGGCTGATAACAATTACCGTACCCTCGAATGCCATGATAGCCTGTTTCAATACTTCCTTCGAACGCATGTCAAGATGGTTCGTTGGCTCATCGAGGATGAGGGTATTGCAAGGCTCAAGTAACATCTTGGCAATTGCAAGGCGTGATTTCTCACCGCCGGATAAGACTCGTACCTGCTTAAAAACATCATCGCCGCGGAATAAGAATGCGCCAAGCAAACTGCGAAGCTGACCTTCAGTATAATTGATGCCATTTTTTTCGCCACCATTGAAGAAGGAAGCTCTGGCAAGTGAATCAACTGTTTCAAGTACTGTAAGTTTCGGATCAAGATCATCAGCCTGATGCTGAGCATAATATCCGATGGTCACGTTATGCCCTAACTTTAATGCGCCTTTTGTAAATTCTTCGGAGCCAGCGAGAATTTTACCCATCGTCGTTTTTCCCTCGCCATTTTTTCCGAGGAAGGCAATTCGTTCGCCGCGCTCAATGCGAAGATCGCAATGAGAAAAAATATCACGAACTCCGTCATAGCTCTTTGCTGCATCCTCGATTTCGAATGGAGTTCGCCCGGATTGCTGAGCAGTAGGGAAGGAGAAGTGAACACTCGGAGCTTTTGAAGCAAGTTCAACGCGCTCCATACGCTCAAGCATTTTTACGCGGGACTGCGCCTGCTTAGCTTTCGAAGCCTTCGATTTGAATCGCTCGACGAATCTCTCAAGTTCTTTTCTTCTTAGATCAAGAGTTGCCGATTGCGCTTCAAGCAATGCTTCGCGTTCGGCTTTGGCTTTTTCGTAATAGTCGTAATTGCCAGGGAAAACTTCGCATTTGCCGCCAGGAGAAATCTCAGCAGTTCTCCCCGTAACATCATTCAAAAATTTTCTGTCATGCGAAATAAGCAGCATTGAACCTTCGTAGCCGTTTAGGAATTCTTCAAGCCACATCATACTCTCAAGATCAAGATGGTTTGTCGGTTCATCAAGAAGAAGTATATCAGGTCGTTTTATGAGCTGCTTTGCAAGCAAAACTCTCATCTGCCAGCCTCCTGAGAATTCACGAAGCGGTCGTTCGAAATCTTTTTCAGTAAATCCAAGTCCGGCTAGGACCTTTGCAGATTCTGCCTCTATGGTGAATCCACCTAAATCTTCAAATTTATGATGAAGCTCTCCGAATCTATCGAGCAAGTCATGATATGCCTGTGATTCATGGTCGTCAGAATCATCAGTTAATGCCTGCTGAACAACTTCAAGTTCTTCAGTAATTGCCAGCAGGTCTTCTTTCGAACGAAGTGCTTCAGCCAGAATGCTACGGTCTAATGCTCCTTCTTCAAGCGTTGGCTCCTGAGGCAGATAACCAAGTGTATAATCACGAGGAATCTGGACTTCGCCTTCTTCTGGACTCTGAAAACCGGCAATGATCTTCATCATCGTGGATTTACCAGCGCCATTAGGACCGATAAGCCCGACGCGATCACCGATTCGGATAGTAAAGGTCACATCGCGGAAAAGATACTTTCCGCCGAATTGTACTGCAAGATGTTCGAGTGCGATCATTTATAGGTAATATTTAACAGCGAACAGCTATCAGTTTTTGCCGTTGCGCGGGGCGATAACAGCAAGAAGTGGTCTGTCATTCCTAAGGATAGGGGGGATATTGGGATTTTAGCTAAACGAAGTAGGGATTGACAGGTTAAGTTACAACAAAAAATATTTCAATTTTATTGGCGGCTTCACGTAATTTTGTTGTATATTTGTAACACACCCAGACGGAAATTATGGCTCCTGTGGAAATAAAAGGTTATTTGCCTGTGTGTGTTTTTGCAAAGGAGTGAGAAATGTTTATTCAGAAAGAGTTGCCTGTGAGGAAGAGTGTTGAAGTCATTATCCGATCATTATTTATCGGAGTGCTTTTTATTGTCCTGGTTGCATCGAATCTTAAAGCACAGCCAACTCCCATCATTTGCAATATTACGGTTTCACAACCTGTACCCGCTGATCTATCACGATGGTCATCCAATCCAAATCAACTCATTATTGTCCTTGTCAATACTTCTCAAAAGTCTTACCAAGTACGCTTCGCAGGTTTCGCAGAAAAACTCGGTGGTGGAACGACGATCACGATCAAGAAAAATTATGCCGGAAGACCTATTCTCATCGGACCGAATGCATCTCTTCCATTAAACTTAAACGATTTTCCGATCAATGATGCCGGCTCTGTTGATGTAACCGGAGGTGATAAGAATACGATCATTAGGACGAAGATGCTTCCTGAAGGCACGTACCGGATTTGCGTTCAAGTTGTTGATTATAACAATCCTAATATTCAGCTATCGAATCAAGATTGTAAGACTTTTAACATTGCGTATGTCGATCCTCCGCAGACTATTAATCCGGCTTGCAGCAGCATCGTTTCTCCAGTAAATCCGCAGCTCGTGCAATTTCAATGGACGCCAATCGCACTTTCAGGAAGTAGTCCGCAATATGAATTCTCACTGATCGATCTGAAAGGAAATCAGCAGCCTGAAGCCGCGTTCAAATCATTTATGGGAAATCCGTTTTTCCAGACAACGCAGAGCACTTCGATCTTTACCTATGGACCATCCGAGCCTGCGCTAATCCCTGGAAATAGTTATGCCTGGCGTGTTCGGGCAATTGACCCGCAAAAATCTACGAGCATCCGTAATGACGGATATAGCTCGGCATGCAGTTTCACGTATGGCAGCGCTAATAGAAATAATGGGAATAAGAATCCTAAAGATTCTTTGAAGGATTCTATAATAACTAAAAAAGATTCTACATCGAAAGATTCGACTCTTACAAAAAAAGACACAGCATCAGGCGCATGTAAAGGAGATTGTACAGCGTCGCTTCCATCAGATAAGACTCCATCGGGCGGATCGTTCAAATCGGGTGATATACTAACCCTTGGAAAATTTCATTTAACATTAAAGACTGCTTCAGGCGGCGGGTCAGGTTTATCAGGTGATGGCTCAGTTGAGATTCCGTATTTAAAGTCAATAAAATTAGCGGTTAAGTTTTCCGGACTTAAAGTAAATTCTAAGAATGAAGTCTATGATGGTAATGCTTTGGGGGTAGTTGATCCTTCAGTGAGTATAGCAGATGAGGTTGCTGATAACTTAGATAAGGGCACTTCACTTACAAAAGATGATTTACTTAAGGCACATAAAGCTTCACTTAGCCAGACAATTGATAATTTCACCGGAATTCCATTCAAATTGCCATTTGGAATTGATAAAGATTTAGGCGGAGGTGAGCATGTTACTCTTGGAATTATCGGAGCTGTTTTTACTCCCACAAAAGCAAGTATCAATGCCGTCTCTTCGATCGATCTGCCGTTCCTTGGCGCCGGAGAAAAACTTGCCCTTGGTGCGAAAGATGTTTGTATCTCTCCTGATGGTCTCGGCGGCGATGGAACAGCAAAGGTGTATCTGGCTGCCGATCTCGGATTTTCCAATGTTGGCTCTTTCGAATTTCATTTCAAAGGCGGACCGGATACCGGCACGTTCATACGGTGGGATTGCAAAGGTTTTCAGGAATTTAATATTGTCGCAGAAGCAATATTCCCGCGTGACTGGCTTGTGCCTATCGATCCTATTAAAGATGAGCCTATCGATGACATATCTAAGAAAGTCATTGCAAGGTTTGTAGGAAATTTCAAGAAAGCAGGTAACTGGATGCTGACGGGAAGTATGCCGAATTTTGCTCCTGCTGCAGCGCCCGATTTTGTGTTCAAAGTTTCAAAGCTCGTGCTTGATGAATCGGATATTGAAAATCCTGCCGGAATAAAATTTCCTAATGGATATGGCGGAGATAAAGGATTGACTTGGAATGGATTTTATATGGATAGCGCAGTTATCCGTCTTCCGAAAGCCCTCAAGACATTCAAAGATGGAAAGCCGCCTTCGATCTCAGTTAAGAGCCTCATAATAGATAAGATGGGTTTCAGCGCAAGTATTCGGGCTTTGCATATCTTACAACTTGGAGATGGTGATTTCGGCTCATGGGGTGCAAGCCTTGATACAATCGGATTGGATTTTGTAGCAAGTAGTATGACTCAGGCTTTCTTGAGCGGGAAGATTCTCATGCCGATCACTGATTCAGGTCTTGATTATCGGGCAACGCTTCTGAATGTTAAAGATGCAGGTTTGCAATATGCATTTACAATCACACCCCATACTGATATTAATATTCCACTCTGGATCGCAACTGCAACAATAGAAAAAACATCGGTCATCGGATTAAAAGGCGGCGCGAAAACAGATTTCGAAGCTTATGCCGATATTAGCGGAAAAATAACGCTCGGAAAATTAGATGACGAAAAGAAAGGCTCATCGCTAAAAGTAGATCTTGCGGGTATTAAATTCGAGCATCTTGAGTTCTCCACGAAAACAGGAATAACGTGTAAGTCGTGGTCCTTTGCTTCACCGGATCATTCCGTTTCCGGATTTCCGATCAGCATTTCGAATCTAAAATTAGTAGCGGGTTGTGATGCGACACCAGGGGCGGGTATCTCATTCGATTTTGATCTTGCATTAACTGGCGAAACAAGTTCATTCTCTGCTTCGACAAATCTTACTGTCTGTGGCAAGATAGGCACGCGCTCAACCGGCGGCTCCATGTTTGAATTTGGTGGATTCCAGCTCAATCAGGTAAAAGTTAGCGGAGATATCGGCGCCGTAAGCATAAAAGGGCAAATAGATATTTATAAAAGCGATGCAACCTATGGAGATGGATTCAAAGGGGCGATAACTGCAACAATTGCAAAACTGCTTACTGCTCATGTTACGGCACAGTTCGGAGCAGTCAACGGATATAGATATTGGTATATTGATGGAGGTGTTCTTCTTGATGCAGGCATTCCGATAGGTTCGACCGGCGTAGGTATTTACGGATTCCTTGGCGGCGTATGGTACCACATGGATAAAAAATTGCCAACCTTCGATCTTCATGCCGGAACATCAGGAAAGGATCCGATGGCAGTACCGGCGGATGCAAGCGATCAGCCGGGCAAATCAAATTCCGGTGTTACCTATACTCCAAATTCCAGTATCGCTTTCGGCATTGCCGCAGGGTTAAGTTTTGGTACGTTTCCCTCACCAGTACTTTTTAATGCCGATGTGCTGATCTCAGCACAATTCACTTCAGGCGGCGGACTCGGTATGCTCGGAATTCAAGGAAGCGGCTGGCTGATCTGTAAATCTATTATGGATAGAGATAATGCCTTGATGTTTCTGACCGTTAATCTTTCTTATGATTTTGTCAACCAGATCTTCGATGCAAATATCGGCTTTAATACCAATAAGAGTTTTAAATCTATTTTTTATGCTTCCGGATGGATGAATTTTCATATCGATCAAACGAATTGGCACTTACTTATTGGAACACCTGATAAACGAATAAAACTTGAACTCCTCACCTTAGCACAAGTAGATGCCTACCTCATGGCAGGCACCGATATCCCTGCTCCGGATTTTAATAGTTTCGAACATAAGTCAGATATTGAAGAAGCGATCGGAAGTCCGTTGCCGACTGTCCACATGCCTATTTCCGGAGGAACGACGGAAGGATTTGCAATGGGCGCAAGCATGAGCATCAATACAGGGAAGCAGCGCTTCCTTATATTCTTTGCACAGTTCTCACTTGGGTATGGATTTGATGTTGCCTTAACACATGATCCGACAAAACTCTGCGATAATACGGGCAAACCTCCGGGTATTAATGGATGGTATGCAATGGGCCAGCTTTATGCTTATGTCAGCGGTGCGATCGGTTTGCATGTTGATGTACTTTTTTATGATGATGACTTTACGATCCTTGATATTGGTGCAGGCGCCCGATGTATTGTGATGGCACCGAATCCCATTTGGGTTGAGGGCACTGTAGGAGGTCATTATAATATTTTAAATGGACTCATAAAGGGTAACTGTAGTTTCAGCTTTGAACTTGGGGATAAATGCGTTGTTTCGAGTGAAAGTCCTTTTTCGATGAACTTTGTATCGGATATGAATCCGACCGGTACAGACCAAAGTGTCTTCGCCGCGCCTCAGGCCGGGTTCAACGTATCGGTTGATGAGCCACATGAATATTCCTATACTGATGGTAATGGAAATACCAGAATACGCACATTCCGCCTCATCGTTGACGATTATTTCGTAGAGCGTAAAGATAATAACGCTCGTATAGCAGGAGATTGGAAAGTTTCAAGTGATCTCAACAGCATAGGATTTCTTTCTACAGAAACATTTCCGGAATATACATGGCTTCGCAGCCGTGTAAAAGTTCATGGCGAAGAGCTCATCAGCGGAAGTTGGAGCCCGGCATTAAAACGGAATAAATCAGCGATCACACAAGATACATCGTGTGAGTTCAAGACCGGTCCTCGTCCGGATTATGTGGATAAGAGTAATGTCATCTATACTATACCTTTAGACGGTCAGCGCTATTTACTGCAGAGTGAGCATATCAATGGATTTGTGAAAGAGTGGAAGAGTCAATCATATCTTTTTGATATGCCCGGGACGTATGTTGCCCGTTTCACACCGGTAAACGGAAATGGGGGAGGAATCGGACCGCCGCTGGAAACCAGTGCAACACCAAGCGGAAGATATATCTATTATCATTTGCCGAGCCTGACTAATGAACAGAATTATATATTTCAGATCGTTCGAAAAGAGCCCGGATCAATATTTGCTGCGACATCATTCTCTATCGCTGCCTTGCAAAACAATGCTGCATCGAAGACTGTATCGAGTATCGGCAGCGCAGCTGCACAATCGAGAACGAACACCACGTCATCGACTGTAAGCATGACAACGAATAAACTGAAATCGACGGCTGTCAGCAAAAATGAAAAAGAACTTTTCAGTCTCTATTTCAGGACGAGTAAATATAATACGGTAGCTGATAAAGTAAGTCAGCTTTCCTGGCTTTCAACTGATTATTATAAATATTGGGGAGATCATGAAGCGGTCACAGCGAATTATCATTCGAATGAAGGTTGGGATATCTATGATATGCAACCTGCAACTTTGACGAAATCTTTCTGGACCGATTACCGTCCGCAATACATAATACCACGTGCTCCAAGTGTAAGAGAGGCTTGGTACAAAAATTGGGTATATCCGAATATTTACGATCATTATTGGACGATGGTATGGAATGGTATATGGGATGGTCCTCGAACGGATAAATTTGCTTTCTTTTTTGGCTGGCCGACGTTTTATAATTACAGTTCGGAGCAGCAATCAGTCCAGTATGTATCGAAACCGGATTCGAAGTTATCGATCTCTTCTGCTCCGTCTCCATCATCGTCAAGTAAATTTTCTTCGATGAAGTCATTCAAAAGTTCGATCATGTTCGGCAGTATTCAATATACTTTGAAACTCGCCTACAAACATACGGAGTGGATCCCTGACGATTATTTTGCCGTCTGGTTCAAATCGAAAATGGTAATGCTCGATTATTCGAACGGAGCGACGAACGATGAAGATTCATATCTCTATGGCAAAGACGATTGGATCAATAATAATGCAAGTTGGCTGAACTACTTCAATGGATTGTATCTCGGTAATTTTTCCGATACATATCATTTGATCGATCACAATTATTACAATATCAATTTTGTGCAAGGTGAAAAATTTCAGGAGATGATTCCTATCGGTTCGCCTTGGGTGCAAAAACAATTTTTCGTCGGAAGCGCCGGCGAAAAATCGAACATTGATAAATCTGCAATGAAGATCATGAAGTTTAAAAAATGAAGATAAGAATATTTTATACTATCATCTTCATTACCGCTTTTTTATGCAGCGATGTTTTCGCTCAAAAAAAGGCGAAAGATCTTACACCTACAGAAGATAGCCTGAAAATCTTTCAATCGCTTATTGAGCATGGGGATTCGACTGCGCTGAAGCGTTTGAAAAATGAAACTCTTCGCCAAGATACTTCTGATCGCGTTCCAAATCGGGCAAGTATTAAAGCATTTTCCAGATCATACAACGATTCAATTATTTTACGGTGGGCTCCCTCAAAACCGGGTGGCTGGATTACTGCCAACCGAATAGGGTATTCGATTGAACGATACACCTATAGTAAAGACGGCACGATAAACAAAGCGTCGAAGAAAAAACTTACTGCTTCTCCCATAAAACCATGGACGGAAGCAGTGTGGAAAGAGCAGGTAAAGGACAGAAATAAATTTGCGGCAATATCAGCGCAAGCGTTGTACGGAAAAAGATTTACACAAACTACTGATGTCGGATCTGAAAGTGCTAATCAAATTCGAAATGCAATTGATGAATTAAACGGCAGATTCGGCTTTTCGCTCCTTTCTGCAGATTTTGATGTCGTCAGTGCCGAAGGACTTGGTCTGCGATATGTAGATAAATCAGTTGAGAAAGGGAAGCAGTATGCATATAGGATTTATCTTGCTGCGAAAGATAGTCTTTATAAGATCGATGATGGATATGCATTTGCCGATGCAAGTGATCCCGGAAAAGCTCAGGCGCCGATCGATATATCAGCAGAGCCTGGTGAAAAGAAAGTTACGCTTCGCTGGAAAACTCCGAGCATTACTCAATTTTCAGGGTATTATCTTGACCGTTCAGAGGATGGCGGAAAACATTACTATCCGATGAATAAAGATCCCTATACTATTTTTTCTTCACCAAAAGGGATCAAGGAAGAAGCCCCTTCTTATACCGATACCAATGCAGTAAATTATAAAGTCTATAAATACCGTATCGCAGGTATTACTCCGTTCGCCGAGACAAGTGAATATGCAGAAATAGAATCGTATGCTCGTGATCTTACTCCTCCTGCACGTCCGTTCGTAAAACCGCCAACGGAAGTTACGACTACATCCTTAAAACTTGATTGGGATATAGCAGATACGACAGGTGATCTCGCGGGATTTATTATCCTTCGAAGTTTTAACTCGATGTATGGCTTTCACCCATTATTCGATCTTTCAAAATTAGATTCGAGCCGGATTGAGGAAGAATTGAAAAAACAATTGCTTCCGAAAACTCTACGGACATTCACCGACGCAAATACTGCGCTTGATGAACCATATTATATTGTTGCATCGGTTGATACGGCAGGTAATGTTGCACAGTCGCTGCCTGTGTATGCTCCGTATGTTGATACATTCCCACCTTCTATACCAACAGGTTTTGCAGGGACGATGGATACGAACGGAGTAGTTCGTCTGCATTGGAATCTCGGAATGGAAAGGTCACTTCTCGGCTACCGATTATTTTTTGCGAATGATCCTTCACATGAATTCACGCCGCGCAACGGAGATCCAATTCAGGATACTTCGTATACTGACACTGCTTCAGTAGAAACGCTGACGCCCTATGCATATTATAAGATTGCTGCGGTTAAGAAGTCCTACGCCAACTCCGATCTTTCTCCTATACTTGCGATCAAACGGCCTGATAAAATTCCGCCTGTACCGCCTGTATTCACTGATGTAAAAGTAACCGACAATTCCATTCATCTCTATTGGGCAAAAAGCTCAAGCGAGGATATTGCGAAATATATGTTGAACCGACGGATAGGGAAGAATGACGACTGGAAAGAAATTATGACCTTCAAAGCTGACGTTGAAAGTTATACCGATACGATGGTGAAAAAGAATACCGATTATGAATACCAGCTTGAAGCATTTGATACAACGGGCAATCATTCATTCTCCCCGTATGCAGTTCACGGAAAACCTTATGATAACGGAGTCAGACCCGGAGTATCTAATATTACCGCGATATATGATCCTACAAAAAAATCTGTGAACATGACATGGACTTATCCTGGATCAAACGAAGATTATTGGTTCGTCATATATCGTTCTTTAGATGGAGCACCTATTTCAAAATATCAATCGACTGCAAAATCCGAAATGAAATTCAGTGATGCATCGCTTTATAAATCTAAAAAAGCCTCTTATGCGATAAAGGTGATGATGAAGAGCGGAGGAGAGTCTCTGCTATCAGATAAGGTAAGTGTCGACATACAATAGATTTGATCGGTGGGACGGACATTCTTATCCGTCAGTCACTTCCCCTAACGGACAGGAATGTCCGTTCTACTAACCCTTAAAGCATCCTCTTCTTTCCCCGTCTTTTCCTCATGATCGGCGCAAGATGGTGCTCGATATGTTCTCCGTCTTGCGGGTAGGGGATTATTGAAATTGAACCATCTAATTCTAAAATCGCCGTTCGTACTTCTTTCAATGATGCAAAACCGTGTTCGCGAATTGCTTCATTGAGATCATCTTCGGATAACTCTTCATGATCCATTGTGGATGTAATTACCTGACTGTTGCGTACAAGCAATTTTGGTTCGCCTACTAAAAACTCACGTGATGATTTATTCTTAAAAATAAATCGCGAAAGTATAAGATTTACTGCAAGAAGTGAAAAGGCAGCAACTATTCCTCCGCCAAGCGATGAGTCTGTACCCACCATTGCATTCTGAACAGCGTTTGAGATAAGTAAGATCAGTGCAAAATCAATCAGCGAAAGCTGTGATATATGCCGCTTTCCTGCAAGTCTGAAAGCTCCGAGAATGACAAGATAGACAACGACGGATCGCAGTATTATTTCCGGGAATTGATGGTAATCGCCAAGCATAGGCAGAATCATTTCTTATCATAAACTGCACTCGCTGCATCGAGAGCATGAGCAAGTGGTGGGCAGTTCCATTCGGCGCGTTCGGCGTCGGTTACTGCGGGATCAACTGCATAGAGTTCTAGCTTGTCTGTCTTTTCATTAAAAAAACTTTGCGTCCCATATTTCTGAGGTTTATGCTGGGCAACAAAATAGCGGTCGAGCGTTGCGGCGGCAAGCCATTTGGCGCCATTGTTGCCAAGTTTTATCGAGGCAAGCGCCAGTTGATGTCCTGTCCAGTAATCGCTCGTATCATGTCCATGTTGTAATATTAATCCTGCTTCTTCGAAATCTCGGGCGGTTTTGAGAGAGTTGTTCTTTAATAACGCATACGTTTGTTTGTTGCGCAGGCTATCGTTATGTACTA
This sequence comes from Ignavibacteriota bacterium, assembly GCA_025357895.1. Lineage (GTDB taxonomy): Bacteria > Bacteroidota > Ignavibacteria > Palsa-1295 > Palsa-1295 > PALSA-1296. The sequence goes on along the minus strand of JANYLL010000084.1, from coordinate 23,682 downwards.
GTTGAAGTACTTTTACCGTATCCAGACCCTTCGATGAAAATATTCCGGTACGCTCATTCTGATCCGCAAGATAAAGTTTATGTAATTCTGGATTGACATCCTTGGCTTCAACGGAAGAATTTTTCTCGCTGTTTTTTTTGACGATCTCTCCATCCTTCGTTATAACCGGATCGTTTGAAATGCCGAGCATCGCGGTGAACATCTGCCAATTATTGGCATTATTGAAACCCTTGGATGCGGCAGTATCGAAATACAGAACTGCGCCTGTCTTATCACCTGAAAGTCCCAATGCGGCAGCCTCGGCAAAATAGATATCGTTGCCATTCATGCCAATACCAATAAGTTGTTTGCCGATCGAAGCGGAAGTTTTGTAATCTTGTGCTTGCATCGCAGCATTGAGCTGAGTTGTCATAGCCTTAATTTTTTCTGTGTCTGGCAGGGCAGATTGAGCGTGGAGATTGGCAGCAATAAATAGAAGATTACTAAAAAACAGAAAGAATTTTTTCATAATAAATGGATTGGAAATCAATTTGTAGGCAAACAGGGATATTTATTGATATGTTCAAGAAATTTTCCCTAGAATTTGAACCAAAAATATACCTTTATCGTTTATAACAGGCTATAAAACAAGCTTTGGAGAACGCCAGCTTTGGCGTTTTCTTATATAGATCAAGTTATAATTCAGTACAAATTTAAGGTATTTTAAGACAAGGATTCGTATGGCACGCAAATTCACATTAGATAAAACGCGCAATATCGGTATTATGGCGCATATCGACGCCGGAAAAACAACAACGACCGAGCGCATTCTCTTTTATACAGGCGTTGTTCACCGCATGGGCGAAGTTCATGAAGGCGGTGCTACTATGGACTGGATGGAGCAGGAAAAAGAGCGCGGTATCACTATTACATCCGCTGCTACGACCTGCGATTGGCGTGAGCATCAGATCCAGATCATCGATACTCCCGGTCACGTTGATTTTACCGTTGAGGTTGAGCGTTCACTTCGCGTGCTTGATGGAGCTGTTGCGCTTTTTTGCGCCGTTGGCGGAGTCGAGCCACAGTCAGAAACTGTTTGGCGTCAGGCAAATAAATACGAAGTCCCTCGCATTGCATTCGTCAATAAGATGGATCGCACGGGCGCAGATTTCTATCATGTCATTAAAATGATCAAAGAGCGTTTAGGCGCTAACCCTATTCCGATCAATCTTCCGATCGGACAGGGGGATATTTATGCCGGAGTTATTGATCTTGTCGCAAATAAGGCAATGATCTATAACAACGATTCTACACTTGGCAAGAATTTTGATATTCAGGAAATTCCTGAAAGCTTAAAAGAGATCACAAAAGAGTGGCGCACGAAATTATTTGAAGCTGTTGCAGAAGTTGATGACTCACTTCTGATGAAATATCTTGAAGGTGAAGATATCACTCCTGAAGAAGTTATGAAAGTTCTTCGTCAGGCAACGATCGAAAGCCGCATCATTCCTGTGCTTTGCGGATCTGCATTCAAGAATAAAGGAGTTCAGCAGCTTCTTGATGCCGTCGTGGATTACCTTCCAAGCCCTGTAGATGTTGGTGCTGTCGAAGGTCATCATCTCAATCTTACCGACCATATCAAACGCGAACCGCGTGACGATGAGAAGTTTGCAGCTATTGCGTTCAAGATCATGTCCGATCCTTTTGTTGGAAAACTTACATTCTTCCGCGTCTATTCAGGTACTCTGAAAGCGGGTTCGTATGTGCTCAATACTGTTTCAGGAAGGAAAGAACGTATCGGCCGCATTTTGCGTATGCATGCTAATCACCGTGAAGATGTTGAGCAGGCATATACAGGTGATATTTGCGCAGCCGTTGGTTTGAAGCAAACTCGCACGGGCGATACGCTTTGCGACGAAGACGATCCGATAATTTTAGAGCGCATGATCTTTCCTGAGCCTGTTATCTCTTTGGCAGTTGAGCCTAAGACAAAAGCAGATTCGGAAAAGATGGGCGAAGCGTTACAAAAACTTTCCGATGAAGATCCGACCTTCCGAGTCAAGACTGACGAAGAAACAGGACAGACCATTCTATCGGGAATGGGCGAATTGCATCTTGAAATTCTCGTTGACCGCATGAGACGCGAGTTCAAGATCGAAGCAAATGTCGGCAAGCCACAGGTAGCTTACAAAGAATCAATCAAGAAAAAGGTTACACAGGAAGGTAAGTTCGTTCGCCAATCCGGCGGACGCGGACAGTTCGGTCACGTTTGGATCGATGTCGAGCCGAATGAATCAGGAAAGGGTTATGAATTTATTAATGACATCGTCGGTGGTACGGTGCCGAAAGAATATATTCAGCCGGTCAGCGCAGGTATTCAGGAAGCTATGAAAACCGGTGTGCTTGCAGGATATCCTGTTGAAGATATTAAAGTGCGTTTATTCGACGGAAGCTTCCATGAAGTTGATTCGAATGAAATGGCATTTAAGATCGCAGGTTCGATGGCATTTAAGGAAGCCTGCAGAAAAGCAACGCCTGTTCTGCTTGAGCCGATCATGGATGTTGAAGTCATTACACCTGAAGATTACATGGGTGATGTCATGGGTGACTTGTCATCGCGCCGCGGCAAGATCGAAGGTATGATCTCGCGTAACGATGCACAGATCATCAAAGCCAGCGTTCCGTTATCGGATATGTTCGGCTATGCAACAACGCTTCGCTCGATGACACAGGGACGCGCCATCTATTCGATGCAATTTGCCCGCTACGAAGACGCTCCGAAATCAGTTCAGGAGCAGATCATCGAAATGCAGAAGGGGAAAGCTGTGGCTGCGTAAAGATAATTACTAATTAAAATTACGAATCGTAGGGGCACATTGCATGTGCCCTTTTTTATATTTTGGTTGTGGTTCTTACTCGGAATTACCTCCTTCATTTCAGCGTTCCGTAGTTACTATGTACAATAAGGCATACTCCGGAATTGCATTATTCTTCATTGCGCTCGTTGCGCCAAACATAATATTATCTCAGGGCGTTTGGACGCGAGACATAGCAACGGGTTTTAACGCTCGATATCACGCAGCATCAGGAATCGTCGACGATAAAATCTATCTCATCGGTGGTGACGAGTCTACAGCACAAATACAGTGCTTTGATCCTGTCAAAGAACTCTGGAGCTCGCCAGTCTTTGTCGGTGATGATAGCTCATACTCTGAGATGGCTTACTGCACAGCTGGGAATAAAATCTATCTTATAGGAGGATATCATAAAAACCAAACGAACACGGAGATTGTCATCGTTGACCCTCGGGCGAAAACTTTGATGACTCTACCCACGATTGGACATTATACACCGCGTGATAATAGTACTTGTGCAGAAGTAAATGGTCGTATCTACCTTTTTGGAGGTAGCTCTGGTGGCTTCGGCGCTCCTGCAGTTGATACAATTGAAGTATTTGACCTTGCTTCAAATACTTGGAGCGGCATTAAAACGACAGGGCAATATACTCCTCTGATAGGTATGAGCTCGAACGTTATCGATGGTAAAATCTATTTGATTGGTGGACAAGACGCAGTTAGCCTTTTAAGTACTGTTCAGATATTCGATCCAACGACGTCCACATTCATAGACCATATAGTTTCTGACATATTTACAGGAAGAGGTTTCCACACAAGTGGAGTCATCGGTGGAAAAATCTATGTCGTGGGTGGAGGTGGCTCTGCATTTCCGATCGAATGGTTAAACCACCCGGATACAACTGAACAGCAAATTTTTGATCCAGCGACAAAGACATGGACAACGTCTCATTATTCCGGGGAATTTACAAGTAGAATTGGTCTGAATGGGGAAGTATACAACGGATTGTTCTATACCTTTGGCGGCTACAGACCACATCATTCGACGAATGATGTAGAAGTATTGACACCGGGAGCGATAAATACTGTTTCATCTGAACAAAAGAGTACTTCACTTTCAATCACTCCAAATCCAGCGACTAGCTCAGTTACAGTTCGAAACGTCTCTGGTCATATCAAAATCTTCGACTTTCTTGGAAGAATTATCTATAATAATGCCAATTCTTTTTTTAACAATGAAATTGCTATTAATATCAGAAATTACCCATCTGGTGTTTATCTTATACGAAATGACGCATCGACAATTCGGTTTGTGAAGGAATAGAAGATGTCAAGCAGGAATTTCCTGATTCGATTTCAGGTGAGAACCTTTTTTTAAATTTTGGGAATTAATTTAATCAATATGTGCAAAATTTATTGATACACAATCTGTCTTGCATCTTCCATGTCATGGATTCCTCTGACCATAACATGTAAGCCTTCGTCAATACCGGTGATGCGAAGACCGAGTTCGGTTTGTGCTTTTAAGGTAATAAAGGAAGAATGCCGCGGACGCTCAGCGCGAGTATCCGTTACAGAGAAAGGAATTGGAATGATGAGTTCAGGATTCAGACGGAGCGTGGTTGCAATGCGTTTAGCGAATTCATAACGCGAGATCATTTCAGGTCCAGCGATATGATATATTCCATTTTTATTATATTCAGTTGCACGAACCACACCAAGAGCAACATCATCGATCAATGTGGGAGGAGCAAAAAGATCATCGAACGCTTCGAAAGTTTCGTCGTTAATTAAATTTTTGATGACATTAAAAGCAAAGCTCGGTTTTTTTTGAACTTCAATTCCGTAAAAAAATGCAGCGCGGATGATGCAATAATTCACGCCTGAACTTCGCAAAGCATTTTCACTCGCAAGTTTTGTTCTGCCATAATAATTGAGAGGACTCGGTGACGCATTTTCAGCATACGGAGTTTTCGACCCGTCAAAAATATAATCTGATGAAACATGAACAACCCGCCCATCGGTTTTTCGTGCTGCTTCAATGATATGTTCTACAGACTTGACATTTGTTTTCCATGCTAATTCACGTTCATGTTCAGCAAGATCAACATTGACCATTGCAGCACAATTAACGATCACGTCGGGCTTGAATAATCCAATAGTATCTTTTACTGAGGCGCGATCAGTTACATCAAGTTTATGGTAAGCAAGAAGACGAGGCTCATCGGCAACATCTGTGAACTGCAATTTTTCATTACGGGAAGTAACGATAAGGTCGCAATGTGTTTCATCAAGAAACGTACGAAGCACATGCTGCCCAAGAAAACCGTGGACACCGGTGATGAGTACAAGGTCGCGATGACGACTTTTCATCTGGAAGTCAAAATTATAAAGTCAATAGACAAAAGGATGTGTTTTACTTTTGATTTTATATTTTCGACTTTTAACTTGTACATTTTATTCTTTAACAATTGCTTTTATATCGGAGCGAATTCCGTTGATATAAAGTTCGGAGAAATATCTTCCGCTAGAAAGTGACTGCAAGGGAAGTATGACGCGGTGATCGCCGCTGCTCTGAACTTGCGGAGCAGTTGAATATACCTCTCTTCCGAGCATATCGCGGATAAGAATTTTTACTGAGCCTTCATGCTCAGTAGAATAAAGCAGCGTTGTGTAATCTGTAAATGGATTAGGATAATTTGCTCCAAAGGAAGCTGCTTTATTTTGAATTGATGCCACACCATCCTTAGGACCGTCAATAAGTGTTATCTTTAGTATCTTTGATGAATTTCCGGAGTTTAGTACTGTTACCCAAACGCTGGTTCCACCTGAACGGGGATCAAGTTCAAGTCCTCGGACATTTGTCCCTGAATTTGTACCGTCTTGCACGAAATATGATCCAAGCTCGGTTCCTTCATCACGTTTGAGCCGAAGAATATAACTATCATAGAGCGTTGCATTGGCGTCTGTTCCTTGAAAATCCGTCCACGTGTGAAGAAGATTTCCGGTAGCGGGATCTAGCGTTATACAACGCGGACCGAATGGAGCTACTCTTCCGATCGTTGTCAGATCAATATCATAGTAGGTATTTGTAGGATCCTTTTTGCTGACAACATGGATGACATTATGATTTCGATCGGCAAGAAAAAGAGAATCACCGGCGACAAAGATACCCGTACCATACGTACTTGGCGAAGCCCACTGATTTAGAACTTTCCCGGTCATATCTAATTCAAATACAAAACTTGAACTGGTCGAAGTATTTGACTGATGAACAAATAAATGTTTCGTCGAAGGGTCGTATTTTATTCCGGTAAAATCTCTGCCGCCGGAAACACTTATTGAGCCGGTGCGTGCACCGGTATTAGGATCAATCTTATAAATTTTATTATCGCCGGGATTAAAATTTGTTACCCAGAGTATGTTGTCATCTTTATCGTATGCTATATCATACATGTAAAGCTGCTGTTCACTAAATGTGCTAAGAGTAGTACCTGCTGAACGTGTACGAATTCTGAACATTTGTGACTGCAGAGTTTGCGTTCCGTCAGTAATGCGAATAAGAGCTGTTTCTACAGGAGGAAACCGAACGTCACCGATCGTAAAGGTATTTCCAGTAGCACCATCTTTTACTAATTTCCATGAGGCAGCATTGTCTGTACTGATTTCGATCTTTACAGGAGATGCAGTGCCATACCAGCCGATCTGCGCTGATTCACCAACATACCACACGTTTGAAACGGTGGGAGTTGTAATGCCTGATATAGTAATTGCCATCGGCGCTTCCCACATTGATCTGCCATGTGTTCCTGCACGAATAACACGATTGGATTTATGATAAGCAATATCGGTAACCGCAACATTCGGAAGTCCCGTTCCGAATGGGATCCAATCTGCGCCATCATTAGGGGAGAAAAAAACTCCGACGTCGGTACCAGCATAAAGATCTGTCGGATGTTCGGCGTCAACGATCAGTGCATTACAAGAAATATCAGGGAGGGTTGAGCTGATATTCTTCCAAGTTGCACCGAGGTCAGTTGTTTTATATACATGCCCAGCGCCGAAACCTGAAAGAGCGACGTAATAAGTTTTTGTATCTGTAGGGCTGACTTTTATAGAAGTAACATCTCTACCCGGCAAACCTGTAGAGCGGTCAGTAAATGTTATACCGTTATCAACGGTTGACCAAACTTTCCCACCTGTCGTACCTACGAGAAGAGTTTTGCCGTCTCCAGCCGGGGCAATGGCAGAGAGGTAACTCTGCGAAGCAAGTTTCTTGGCTCGTTTCGTCCATGATGCGGCTCCGGCAGTTTCAACATAGAGGTATTGCGTACCGGTATAAAGATTGTGTTTAATTTCATCCTGAACCAATGGTAATACCCATCCAACACTATCAGATTGATCAAGACCGCTGCTGTTATTTGGGAATACGTCTATCCTTCCCGGTATTGTGTAATAAACATTATTATGATTGGCAGCATCGACTACTACAGTACCCCCGTCGCCGCCGCCTATTTCTTGCCATTCTCCGTTACGGCCGCCAACGAGTGTTCCGTTATCCTGATTTCCTGTATACGTAACATCAGCGACAGTTTGATCGATAGCAATGCCATAAGATTCAGTAATTGCCAGACTATCCTGATAGATTGTATAATTGCTTCCGTCATCGGTTGAAACAGCAATTCCGCCATCGGAGCCGGAATAGACGATAGAAATATCTGAACTATGAAGAATGGCTGCAGTATGTTGGTCAGGGTGAATACCGCCCTGGTAAGCTCGTCCAACATCTTCCCATGAAGCTCCGTTATCATCTGTCTTCCATACAGAAATACCGCCAACAAGAATGCTTCCGGGTTTTAGCGGATTTCGACGTACAAAGGCATCATACCATCCCTGATTGTTAGAACCAAAAATACCAGTTCCACCATCAAGACCGTTATTCAAATCACTTGGCCAGGTAACTCCGCCGTCGGTAGTTTGGAAGATACCTTCCAATCCACCTGTAAAATTGACTGACAGCGCAACAGCATCTTTCCAATTATTTGGATCAACAGCAACATGAACACGTCTCATTTGAGTAAACGGTGCCTGAAGATCACTCCAATTTTTTCCTCCATCTTTCGATAGCCAAACCCCATGACTCGGAATCGCTGCATAGAGTATATCATTGCTGCCTGATTGTGCATACGAAAGATCAGTTACATCTCCGGGAGGAAGACCGCCGGAAAGCTTTGTCCATGAAGTTCCTGAATTATCAGAAATATAGAGTCCTCCGCCTGAACCGGCTCCTGCGGCATAAATAGTTGAGGTTTTGTGAGGATTAACGATTATTGTGCTAAAAGCACCCACATTAGGAAGACCGATCGAATTCCAGGAAATCCCGGCATCTGTCGATTTCAAAATTCCTGCGCCGAAAAAAGCACCAACACCTTTGGAAAACTCTCCGGTACCTGCATAAAGAACATTGGAGTTTGTCGGATCGATTGCAAGTGCCCCCATAGCAAGAGAAAGCGCATTATCCATAAGTGGTTTCCAAGACTTCCCGGCATTTATTGTTTTCCAAACGCCTCCGTTTGCAGCTCCCAGGTATGCAATTTTTCCTGATAACGGATCGCCAACAATAGTATTGACTCTGCCTGCATGAGTAGGGGGATTATTTCCTGGCTGAATATTTATGGGACCGACATTAGTCCAGTTTACGCTTGCCTGAGGTGCAAAAGGGGATTGAACGGAATATCCATTCCCAGTTGGAAAATATTTATTTCGTAACGCGTCTTTTTGTTTTAATGCATTAAGCCAAGCATCCTGAGGTATATAGCCTAATCCAAAAGTGCGCATTCCATAGAACCATTTTAAAGCATCTTCTGCATGATCTTCTCTTGGCTCTTCAGTGCCATCTTTTAACCATTGGGAATTAGCACCTTGCGCCAAAAAGATAAGAATTGCAAAGATTGATAAACTCGCTGCAACAAATTTTTTGATATATTTCATGTTACTACTTATATTATAGAATGCCAATAATTATATGTGTGGCACAAGTTCTAACGGATTTTTCCAGAGATTAGCTTCCGCACCGTTTTGAGTATATGCTTTCAATTCCATATCTCGCCAGATTCCCTGGCAGGGAAAAGAATTCTCATCTAAAGCTGCACCTAAAATAACGGAATCGAATCCCGGAGCTAAGCCGGCAATATCCATAAGTGCCCCATAAGAATAAACACCAAAAAGCAAAGAAAGGCGCATCCCTATCTCACGCCCAAGTGCCGCTATTTCCTGCAGTTTGTCTAATGGCAGTGTTCTCTCATTCTCTGGAAGTGTAATGCAAAGGCGTATCAATCCATCATCTTTTAAGCGCATAAGTAGATCACGAGATACATTCCCTAACGATATAGAAACAACCACCTTCTGACGGCTAAAATCATGGATGCAAAGATTCAGGAAATTATCGCTGGCATTAGATGGCAAAAATAAGCGATAAATACCTGATGCCATGATTTGCTTCACGAGCATTATATCTTCAGGCAATGAGGGAAGAGCTATCGAAATTGGGATATCTACTGACTGACGAATACGCTCAATGATATCACACGTTTCAGTATTCCAAGAGTCCTCAAAGATCAAATGCAAAGCCTTAGCATTTTCTTTGCGAAGCAGACGTGCACGGTCTTCAGGTTTTTTATAGTCCGACACATTTTCTCTGGCCGTATGATGCCAGATTTTTCCTATACAGTGACCGTCCTTGATGGTGATGGATGGAATAATTAATAACATTTTTTAAAATAAGTACACAACACTATCCTCAAATCTCTATTTTTGTACTCATAAAGTAATTTAAAAGCACATTTGTGAAACAATCGCGACCGCGAAATGATTATATACCATAGTAATTTTACAGCACATCTATGTATCTATCCAAACTCGAACTTATCGGTTTCAAGTCTTTTGCCAATCGTACACTACTAAAATTCGATTCAGGCATGACGTCTATCGTGGGACCGAATGGCTGCGGCAAGACAAACGTCGTAGATGCGATTCGCTGGGCGCTTGGCGAGCAGAAATCAAGTACGCTTCGCTCCGATGTGATGGAGAATGTGATCTTCAATGGTTCGCGAACCCGCAAGCCGCTCGGCATGTCCGAGGTTTCGCTGACGATCGAAAACACAAAAGGTATTCTCCCAACAGAATATTCTGAGGTTACCATAACGCGTCGTCTATTCCGTTCAGGTGAATCAGAATATCTTCTTAATAAAGCACAGTGCCGCCTCAAAGATATTATAGAGCTTTTCATGGATACAGGCATGGGAGCGAATGCTTATTCAGTCATCGAATTGAAAATGATCGAGACGATCTTAAGCGACCGCACCGAAGAGCGCAGAAAACTATTCGAAGAGGCTGCCGGAGTCACGAAATATAAAGCGCGCCGCAAAGAAGCGCTTCGCAGATTAGATCAGGTAACGACAGACTTAGAAAAAATCGATTCTATCATAAAGGAAGTAACAAAGAACGTTGGATTGCTTGAACGTCAGGCAGAAAAAGCAGAAAAGTATAATGCATTTTCTAAAACCCTACGTGAATCGGAAGTTGATTTGATGGAAAGGGAATTCTCAACCAATCACAGCAAACTAATTCCGCTTCGCAATGTATTAAAAGAGCATGAAGAATCGCGGTCGCATCTTGCAACAGAACTTGCAAAATTTGAGTCGCTGATTGATCTGATAAATAAAGAAGAGCAAGAGATCGAAGATCAGTTGCGTATTTCCGAGCGTACGCTGAAAGAGAAGAATGAAACATTCGGAAGACTTCGCGAAACGATCGTTGGCACAGAAGAACGAATTATATCTCTAGGTGCTCAATTTGATGGTGCACAAAAAGATATCGAACGTCTTGAGAATGACGGTAAAGCTCTAAGTGAAACATTATCTCATCAATCAGGCGCAATCAGCGGGCTTGAACGGGATTCCGAACTGCATACCAAACATAAGGAAGAGGCTTCCACTGCATATACTGATGCGCGATCAGTACTTGATGCAAAGCATTCCGGATTTCAAACAGCACAGCGCGAAGTTAGCTCACTGTTGGATGAACGAAATGAATTATCCTCAGGTGCTGCCCAAGCAAAAGCTCGACTCGAAGAACTTTCCCACCGCTCTGAAAATATTAAAAGTGAAGAAGAGCGTTTAGTTATTCTTGAAAACGAGTTAAAGGTACAGGAGACTTCCAACGCCATAGAGCACGAAAGTGCATTGCGTATATTAGCTGATTCTGAACAAGCGCGACGCGAAGCTCAACATGGAAGGGAAGGACTGAAATTAAAGATCGAAGGTTTACAAACAACATCCTTTGGTTTGCAAAAAGAGATCGGCCAGCATTTATCAAAAATAGAATTCCTGACAAGCCTCGTCGAACGCTCACTTGGAACGAGCGAAGGAGCGGAGTTCCTGATGAAAAATCATAGTTGGTCCAAATCGGGAGGACCCATTACTGTTCTTGATGCAATCAATACAACCCCTGAGTATCGGGTCGCGATTGAAAATGCTCTTGGGGAAACCGGACAATATTTTATTGCTGATACACGCGCTGAAGCAATGAATGCTATTGAGTCATTACGACATTCGCAAAAAGGAAAAGCTACATTTATTTGCTTAGATGAGATCCCAACCGGTTCTCAACTATCTACTGATCAATCTGCGTTTGATGTAACGACTTTTGATGCTAAATATCGGAATCTTTATACGATTTTGCTTGGTACAACAGCAACTGCATCAACACTTCCAAGTGCATTCGATCTTCTTAAATCAAGAAGCGGAATTGAAAAAGTCGTGACGCTTGAAGGCGAAGTAGTAACGCGCAGCGGCATTCTCCGAGGCGGATCAAAAAAGAATTCAGAAGGTTCGATGATCGGCAAACAGCAGCAGATAGCTGAGCTCGAGAAGAAAGCCAATGCGCTCCGTGATCAAGTGGAAGCGATTGATAAAGAAATTCAAGAAGCGAATTCTGATTATGAGAAAATCGGCTTGAAAGATTTTGAACAAAAATTGCAACAAGCGCAGCAAAACTTCCGTAATGCAGAGCGAACGTTAGAACAAGTAACTTATGAATTAAAACGAATAATTGAACAGTTGGCTGCAATTGCTAAAGAAAAGCAAGAACTTGCCATAAGAAATGCCGAGCAAACTCGGCAACTTGAAGAAATTGCACCAGCTCTCGAAGAACTCGAAGAAAAATACCAGAGTGCAAACAAAAGGCTCGCACATGCACAATCAGAAGTTGTAAGTGCCGAGCAGGCACTTTCGAATGCTTCTGAAATTTATACTGAAGCACAAGTTCGTGCAGCCGAGGCGCAATCTATCGTTGATCGCACCCGCTCCGAGATATCTCGTCTTGAAGGTGAGATATCTACGGGTAAATTATTATTAGAAGAAAAGCGGGCTGATTGCCAGCGATTTGTAACTGAAAAAACTTCCAATGAAGGTAAGATTGGTGAGTTGCAAGCTATGCTTCTTGCCCTGGAATCCGAGATCGGACTATCAGAAACTCAACATCGCTCTGTATTGGAACAAAAGAAAGAAAAGCAAACTCTTGCGCAAAAATATCGCGATGGTCTACGTGAACAGCGTCAGGAACATGAAAAGACGATAAGCGCAACGCACGAACTGGAGTTAAAGATACAGGAGATCGAATCGAAAATAACAAATATTTCCCTTCGCGCTCTTGAAGAGTTTCAAATGGAAGAACTTGCAATAAAAGAATATGCTGAAGACGATACGTTTAGTTTCGGAGAGGCTCGTGAGACTATTCAGCAATTAAAACAATCAATTCGTAATCTCGGCAATGTTAACCAACTTGCTTACGAAGAATTTACCCGTGAAAAAGAACGAATGGAATTCCTGACGACGCAGCGTAAGGATCTTGCGGATGCACAATCAACTTTGCTTGAGACCATCGAAGAGATCAATACAACGGCGACGGCGAAATTTCTCGAAACATTCGCTCAGGTGCAAATTTATTTCCGTGATATTTTCCGTTCGCTCTTTACCGAAGGTGATGAATGCGAATTAACATTAGAGGAAGGTCAGGATCCGCTTGAAGCACAAATCGAGATCATTGCTCGTCCTCGCGGCAAAAAACCCCATGGTATAGAATCACTTTCCGGAGGGGAGAAAACAATGACAGCCATCGCTCTTCTCTTTGCGATCTATCTTGTCAAACCAAGTCCGTTCTGTATTCTTGATGAAGTCGATGCACCCCTTGATGATGCAAATATCGACCGGTTCTTACAACTCGTAAAACGTTTTGCAAAAGAGACACAGTTCATTGTTGTTACCCATAACAAGCGCACAATGGCTTCTGCCGATGCACTCTATGGAGTCACGCAGGAAGAGGATGGAATATCAAAAATTGTCAGTGTCCGTTTACGGAAAGAGCAGTTTGCAGCGGCGGCGTAATTTGACTTACGCTGAGATTCGGAAATGTCAGATAAGTATGATCTTGCAAACCTTTTTCATATTCAGCCAATAGGCGCATACCTTCATTCGGTTTGATCCTGTCAGACTTGATCGCCTCGTTAATCTGTTCTTTGAGGTTACGCACTAATTCTTTCGAATGGTACTGCGTGTATTCAAGGACCTGTGCAATAGAATTTCCCTCGATCGTCTCCTCGATATAAAATCCTGTTTCTTCATCCGGATCCAGGAAAATATGTGCTTCGTTAACTCTTCCAAAGAGATTATGAAGATCTCCCATAATATCCTGATACGCACCGGTCATGAAAATACCAATAAAATACGGCTCGCCGGGATTAAGAGGATGCAGTGGAAGAGTCTTGCGAATATCACGAATATCAGCAAACTTGCTTATCTTCCCATCGGAATCACACGTAATATCAACCAACGTTCCGTGTACGGTCGGCGGCTCATTTAAGCGGTGAATTGGAAGAATAGGGAATATCTGCCCAAGAGCCCAATGATCGAGCAAACTTTGAAAAACAGAAAAATTGCAGAGATACTGGTCTGCAAGATGCGGTGCAAGTTCGGCAATTTCTTCCGGGATAACATCATCATTATCTGGATCATCGGCGCTTAATTTATAGTATTCAGAAATTTCTTCGATGATATGCCAATAGAATGTTTCGATCTTAGCCTTTGTCAGAAGATCGAGGATTCCGAGATCAAAAGCATTCTGTGATTCTTCTTTTATCTGCAGTGCATCATGCAAAGCCACTCGGGGATTGATAAGCATATTATCCTTGATCTCCACAAGCTGCTTCACCCATTTATGATCTTTCGGCGAAACGCTGAGATCGTATGCAGACTTTGTTTTCTCGATAGCTCCGAATACCTGAACTACTAAAACGGAATGATGAGCAACTATCGCACGACCTGATTCGGAAACAATATGTGGATGTGCTACGCCTTCTTCATCACAAACATCCATGATATTATACACACAATCAGTGCAATATTCCTCGAGCGTATAATTAGTTGAAGAATGGAAGAATGACCGACTGCCGTCGTAATCAACGCCAAGACCGCCTCCAATGTCAAGATAATTTAATTCTTCAAAACCCATTTTCTTAAGTTTTGCAAAATATCTTGTTGCCTCCCGGGTCGCTTTTTTAATGGATTGAATATCAGGAATTTGAGAACCAATATGAAAATGTACCATTTTCAAAATATTCATGGCATTTTCTTTGCGAAGATATTCAACGGCTTCCATTAAGTCCATCGTCGAGAGCCCGAACTTAGCTGATTCGCCGCCTGAAGTAGCCCAGATGCCGCTCGATTTTGCTGCGAGCCGGACGCGGATGCCAATCCACGGTTCGACACCAATCTCTCTGGCGTTTTGCAAAATAGACTTGATCTCTTCAAGCTTCTCCGCTATCATTATTACTTTTTTGCCAAGTCTTCTGCCGTTAAGTGCTAGACGAATAAAAGCACTATCTTTATACCCGTTGCAGATGATAAGTGATTCAGGATTTTTATGGATTGCAAGAGCAGAGAATAACTCGGGTTTTGAACCTGCCTCTAAACCATAATTAAAAGGTCGGCCAGCATCTTCGATCTCTTCGACAACTTCCCGAAGTTGATTTACCTTGATAGGGAAGACTCCAAAATATTTGCCTGTGTATTTCATTTCGGCAATCGCATCATTAAATGCCCGATTAAGCCAGTCTACTCGGTCACGAAGCAGATCTTGAAACCGGAGTACAATGGGGAAGTTTAAGCCACGATCGGGAGCTTCTGCAATAACCTGCATAATGTCAATCGTCGCTCCTTTACCACGCAATGGAGACACTGTGACATTGCCAATTTCGTTTACGGAGAAATATCCTAAACCCCAGCGATCTACATTATAAGTACCAATAGCATCTTCTGTTGTCCAATCCAGCGTCTCTGTCGTCATCGGCAGTATAAATGAGGTAAAATATTAAAAAAGTATACAGGTTAGGTACTACTAACAAGTTAGAAAGGAAATAACTCTCAGGAAAATGTAGAATGCTACTTGGCGATATTAAAACTACACTGGTTTGTGATAAGTTTTTTTCATTCGCTCAAGTCGCATAGAATTTGTTGCAAATTTCTTAGAGAACGGGGCAACAAAATAGGATCGTGCTATGTAACCCCAAAATCCTCTTTCATTGAGAACAGGATCGATAAGATGCTCTACTTTTTTATGAGCCAGAGGAGTTTCACTCCAATGCGTACCTGCACGCTGATGATGAACCGTGTGGTAGCCGTTATTAAATAGCATTTTATTTAGAAAGCCAACAAAATTTCTTGAATGATTATACTCAGATTCTTCATCTGCATGTACATGTTGCACGTAATTAAATATAAGTACGCTGAATAATGATATCTGATGCGGAATGGCAATAAAGATTAAGGCTTTTTTCCAATCAAAATAAAAGGCAATAATATATAGTGCTGCAAGAGCGAAATATTGGAGAAATGCAAAATAGAACTCTGTGCGATCTGTTCTCCACAGCATTTTTAAATAATCCCTGATCGGCTTTTGTTGATAGAAGCTTGAAATAGACGGATAGCTTACAAGAGAAAAGAAGTTGTTTTTTTCAGTAATCCTATAGGTAATCGTATAATCGCCTTCTTTATTATTTAAAACATGATGGTTCTTATTATGTGTTGGGATCCATCCGAACGCCGGGAAGCCATAGAAAAGTGTAAGCCAATAATCTGTAAGAACATTTAATGTCTTGGAGCGCCACATTGGTAAGTGGTTGTGATTATGGGCAATAACTGCTACGGCGATAGCAAGGAAGAGGCTAATAATGTATAGAAAAATATTAAAAGATACCAAATTCCACTGCACAAATAAAAGAGCGGTGGTAATAAACATGTAGGCAAGAGTTCGGCGATCAGCCTTATAACGCAGCATTATTAATAAACTTATAAAATTCAATAAAAAGGCACATCCTATAATTATTGGGAAACTTTATAACACAATTTTCATAAAGAGGATTCATTTTGAACATCAGAAATAGGAATCCTCTTCGCAACACGGCTGTTTAGTCGCGCTCTTAGCCCGAGTGGTGAAATGGCAGACACGCTGTCTTCAGGTGGCAGTAGTCGAAAGGCTGTGCCGGTTCAAGTCCGGCCTCGGGCACAAAACAAAGGATGGAAGATGAATGATGAAGGATGAAATTTCCTTCTATTTCATAATTTAATGGCACCAGAAGTCAAAACTACAACACTTAGGACTGCCTGGATTTCGATCCTCGTTACGGTTATCCTCATCGCGGCAAAGTTGGTCGGCGGTTTGCTTTCAGGTTCTCTTGCACTCATTTCTCTTGCATCTGAATCTGCTCTTGACCTGCTTTCCGTTCTTCTTACTCTTTTTGCAATTCGCATTACTGCTAAGCCTGCCGATAAAGATCATCCTTATGGTCACGGAAAATTCGATAATCTTTCATCGTTGTTTCAAAGTATTCTTTTGCTGGGCGTATCGATATGGATATTTTATGAAGCGCTTTATAGGCTTATTCATCCGAGTAATATTAATCTATCCATTGATTATGTGACGTTTATCATTTTGATCGGCTCATTCTTTCTTGATTTGTGGCGTTCGAGGAAACTTGGCACAGTTGGCAAGGCAGCAAAGTCACAGGCGATGCAAACAGATGCCGTTCATTTTTTTGCCGATAGTTTAAGTGTTGTTGTTGTACTTATAGGTCTTCTTTTCTCGAAATATTTAAAACTTGATGGCGCAGATTCCTACGCTGCAATGCTTGTTTCAGGTTTTGTAGCAACACTCAGCATTCGTCAAGGCAGACAAGCGTTTGATGTACTTAGTGACCGTTTTTCTCATACAGAAGATTTTCAAAGAGCCTCGAAACTCATTGGGGGTGCGGAAGCTGTTCATGAAATCGAAGATCTGCGGATGCGTCACTCCGGTCCTGATCTTTTTATTGATGCAAAAGTTGGCGTTAACCGCGTGCTTCCCTTTGCTTCGGTCGAGCATATTTTAAGTGAAGTAAAAGAGGACTTGCTAAAGGAATTTCCCGGCTCACAGATTAATCTGCGCCCGTTTCCGGTAAAATTAGAACATGAATCGACTTTTGAAACGATAAAGCTTATCATCTCTGAAGAGGGCTTGCTTCCGCATAATATCGAACTAAGTAAAGATGAGCAGGGAAGTGTGACACTTGATCTCCATCTTGAATTTCCACCGGCAAGCAGTTTGGGTGATGCCCATAAAAAAAGCGAGATCATAGAAGCACGCATCAAAGAGCATTTGCCTGCAATCTCTAAAATCATCATGCATTTAGAAGAGGAGCGTCCGGATTACGATATGACAGTTGTTCGCGACATCACCACATCGAAGCCTGTTTTAGTTGATGAAATGTCTCGTCTTGCGAAAAATGCGGACATTTCTGTTCAAGACGTATGTGACCTGACACTTTTGCAATCACAACCGAATAAAGAATTAAAACTTTCACTCACAATCATACTTGAAAAAAATCTTTCACTCGCAGATGCTCATACAATTGTAACAGTAGTTGAGCAAGCACTTCATAAAGAATATCCTTATCTTGCAAGGATAGTTATTCATTCCGAGCCTGAGTAGTTATCACGATCTAATACTAAAAATTTAAACATTGGTGCTTCATTTTCGTATTTTTGTATTCTAATATAATTTTATGACTCATACTTTCGATGTTGTTATCGTTGGAGCAGGTGGTGCGGGGTTGCGCGCCGCAGTAGAAATTCCTGCGAATTATACATGTTCTGTACTGACCAAAGTCCATCCATTGCGATCTCATACAGGTGCCGCTCAGGGCGGTGTATGTGCAGCGCTCGGCAATCTCGAAGAAGATAATCCTGAGTGGCATGCCTTCGATACTGTTAAAGGCTCTGATTACCTTGGTGATCAGGATGCTATAGAAGTCATGTGTAATGACGCGCCTCGCGCTATTGTTGAACTTGAGCACATGGGTATGCCTTTTTCGCGTACAGATGAGGGAAAAATTGCTCAGCGTCCTTTCGGCGGACACACGAAGCCGATCGATCGTAATGATCCCGATTCAAAGCGTATTCCCGTTAAACGCGCGTGTTACTCTGCTGATAGAACGGGACATGTAATGCTTCATACGCTGTATGAGAATTGCATTAAAAATAAAATAAATTTTTTTAGTGAATATTTTGTAACTGAGCTTCTCTATGAAGATGGTGTTTGCTCCGGCGTTGTCGCTATAGATATTCTTTCCGGCGAAATAAATACTTTCCATGCGAAAGCAGTGATGTTCGCCACTGGCGGCGATGGTAGAATCTGGCGCATCACGTCGAATGCGCATGTCGGAACAGGTGACGGATTTATTCTTTCTTATAATAAAGGCATTCCTCTTGAAGATATGGAATTCATGCAATTCCATCCAACCGGACTTTGGAAACTTGGTATTCTCGTTAGTGAAGCCGCGCGAGGCGAAGGCGGTATTCTTCGTAATAAAGATGGAGAACGGTTCATGGAGCGTTACGCTCCGACCGTTAAAGATCTTGCTCCCCGTGATATGGTAAGCCGTGCTATCATTACAGAGATACGTGAAGGCAGAGGTATAACAGGTTCAGATGGAACAAGTTATGTCGATTTGGATTTGACTCATTTAGATCCAAAAATAATTAACGAAAAGCTTCCAGAGATTACCGGATTTGCCAGAACTTACCTGGGAGTTGAGCCAACAAAAGAAGGAGTGCCGATTCAGCCAACCGCTCATTATACAATGGGTGGTATTCCGACTGATATAGATGGACGTGTTTTGAAGAATGCCAAAGGGGAGAAGACAACGGGTTTTTATGCTGCTGGAGAGTGCGCTTGCGTCAGTGTCCATGGAGCAAATCGTCTCGGTACAAATTCATTGCTCGATCTCATTGTTTTCGGTCGCCGAGGCGGAAAAGCTATTGTGGAATTCCTGAAAACGGCTGTATTGCCTCCTCTTCCCAATGATGCCGGTGAATGGACGAAAAAGAAAGTCGCCGACCTAAAAGCACATCCGAAAGGTGAGAATTGCTCCGATATTCGTACTGAAATGCAAAACTTTATGATGGAAGATGTAGGTATTTTCCGTAATGAATTGGGAATGCAAAAAGCCATAGATAAACTTGGTGAATTGAAAGAGCGATTTAAGCATGTTTCGGTTGACGATAAAGGTATGCAGTTCAATACGGATGTTCTGGAAGCAATCGAACTTGGAAATCTTTTGGATACTGCTGAGATCGTTGCAGTTTCAGGGATTGCGCGTAAGGAATCTCGCGGAGCTCATGCAAGGGAGGATTTTACTGAACGCGATGATATAAATTTCTTAAAGCATACATTTGCTACAAAAGATGCAAACGACAAGATCGGACTTGATTACAAAGCTGCGACAATCACAAAATACCAACCGAAGAAGAGGGTATATTGATCACGATACGACTCCGAAAATATAGGTATGGATTCCACCGAATCGGCATCCGTACCTTTTTTATTGTAACAGTACTCCTGACTGGCTCTGCTGAAGCTCAACATACCAATCAGGAAATTGGAATTTCTTTTGCTTATGCCGGACAGACTCCTTTATTTTTGTCGAATAATGATCCGACAGGTTTTTTCCGTCAGCCATTGATTTTGAATCTACGTTATCAGGTTGCAACAAATTATATTCAATCTCTTGCGATCGTTATTGAGCACGTTAATGAACAGAGAACTCGAACAGGTCTTTGGAATGGCATTCCAAGTTCTTCAACGGGAGCGTATAATGCTGATATAGCCGAACGCCTTTATATGACAACACTTGGTTTAGAAGGAAGTCGGACTTTTATTCGCACCGACGAATTCCGACTTGGTGTAGGCATTAGTCTCGGTTACGGTTTAGGAGGAGCAACGGCCTCAGTTAAAAAAATAGCTGACGGAACTCAGCAATCCTTTGAGTCTGAAGATGTCTGGAATGCTTTTTTTATCTCGACCTTTATTCGTGGAAGAATTACGATCTATACAAATAATTCATTCGACATTGGAATTACTGGATCAATAAGATTGTGGGGATTCCCCTCGATCGGTCCTCTCACAGTTTCCCAGAGTACGTATAATGGCCCGGATCTTCGAAGTATTTTCGAAGTTGGGTATCTTGCGGGAGTCTCAGTGGGATTGAAATAGATTAGTCTATAAAAAGCAATTTCGTTTGGAGTTGAATCGGTTCTTTACCCGATCCCGCGATACATAAATTTTGGGACAGATTAAAATACGGGCATTCGGAGCAATGAGAAATAGTATGCTCAATATCTTCAAGTGACTTTATTTTTTTTTGTGATCTGATCTTGGATATGAGAATTTCTAGTCGATCACCGACACCGGTAAAATCTTTTTCAGTGAATATAAATGAAAGTGCATTTCCAGTGTGAGTATATAAAACATGAGCCTTTACAATTTCTTGGTCGTAAAGCAATGAAACGAGATATGCATAAAATTGCAATTGGAATTCATATCTTTTTTTCTTTTTGGTGCTTTCCCGTACATCCGTTTTATAATCGAGAATATTCCAAATGCCCTCTTCATCCAGAAAAAGTCTGTCAATGATACCGGAAAGCATTTGACCGCTCTGTAACTCGGAGCGCAAAGCAAGTTCAGTATAATACTGCTTTGCATTCAAGGTTTGTTTGCCTAATGAAGTCGAATAGACATTCGTTATATCGGATCTCAAGCGTTCAATAAATCTTTTGCGATCGTTATCCGAGAGATGAAGTTCATTGCATAATATATTAAATCTCTCATCCAACAGTGCATGATCTATAATTCCATCGGTAATATAGGCAGTTGATTTTTCAAGAAGACGATGAAGAATTTGACCAAACAATGTCCCTTGCACATTCTCAGCGAGTGTATCAGCTTCGTTGTAATAGGGGAGCTTTATGTCTTCAGGTAAACCCAATTGGTAACGGAGATAATATTTTGTCGGGCACTCTAAGTAAGTAAGAAGTTGAGAAGGACTGTAGCGTCCGATGCTTTCAGATGGCTCGACTCTCCTTAATTGTATTTCAAATGGCTTCAAAACTTCAATGTCAGCCTTCTTAGGTTCTGAAGATAATACAATATCAGTAATACTACGAATAATAGGGATTTCAAATTCAATAGAATCAATATACGTTTGCGGTAAATCGTTTATTGTCCGATAACGTGTAATTGAGGTATGAAGGACAAGTGAATTTTCTGCCGCTATATCACTTACGCCAAGTGAATCGAAAACCCAGGCAATTCGGGCATTTTTATAATTTCTTTTTGGAGAGGCCGAAAGAATTAGATGATCTCGTGCGCGAGTCATAGCAACATAAAAAATTCTTTTTTCTTCTTCTATTTCCTTCTCTTTATTACGTATTTTTATTAGCTCTACGATCGGCTGTTTTTTTGTCTGTTCAGGCAGATCAACACCGATACCAAGGTTTTTATCAAGGGCATTCCATATTCTACGGGCATCTCCACTTAGGAGAGATGTATGTAAATAAGGAAGAAATACTATAGGAAATTCAAGTCCCTTAGCGTTGTGAATCGTCATCAAATGAACAGCGTTTATGTCTTTCTGCGGTTCGGCTTGCGCTTCCATTTCCTCTCTTTCCATAAGAAGAGTTATTCGTTCAATGAAATCATAGGTGCCTGAATAGCCTTCTTTACCGAATGCAAGTGCTAAGCGCTGATATTTTTCTATATTAGCTATTTTTTGAATGCCATCAGGGAGAGACTGTAACGTGCCAAGTATACCGGATTCTGTAATAATCTTTTGTAATAAGAATTGCGTGCTTACTCTTCCGACAAGCTGCAAATTCTCGCTTAATTGCTTATGGGCACGATGGATATGTTTATCATTCTGATTAGAAAGGTAAAGTGAAAGTCGCTGCCAAAGATTTAAAGTCGAACCGTGTTCGGGGACGAGACGATAAAGATCAATATCGCTTAACCCAAAATACGGCGAGCGCAAAACCCCGGCTAGTGCTATATCATCATTGGAATTTATCAGGAATCGCAGATAATTTGTAATATCTATAATCTCTGCCCGAGAATAAAATCCTCTTCCGCCATAGGTGACGAAGGGAATACTATTTCTTCGCAGTTCGGATTCTATTTCACTTTGATGAGAGCGACTACGAAGTAAAATCGCAATATCGTTGTATGCTGGGTGACGCGTGATAGAGTCACTATCGTTCTTTTCAATCAAAGAATATTTTTTGTTTGAATTTACGATAATTTCTCTTATTTTTAAAGCAATTAGCTTAACTTCACTAGGACTTATTACGTCTTCAATAGACTCCGTAGTTTCATCAGTATCATTTTGTCGATCCTCTTCAGATGGCAGCGGAAGCAACAATTCCACTGATCCGTCTTTAGATTCATTCCGACCTTCTATTAAGTGAGAGTCAGCATAAGCAAATTTGTGTGAAGAATCATTTATAAAAGTACTTGTGAATACTTTATTAATAAAAGCTGCAGGATGTGAAAGCATCCGAAAACTTTCCGCAAGTACGATTGGCTCTTTATTGAATTGCGCTGCTGATATCTGATCGATTGTATTATAATAAAGCTCAAGATCGGCATTACGGAATGAATAAATGGATTGTTTTGGATCACCGACAACAGTCAATCTGTTCTCACGTTGAAAACTTCCGGTAAGAGCTTTGGCGATTGCGTATTGTGCGGCATCCGTGTCTTGATATTCATCAATAAGAATATGGGAGAATCTCTTGATTAACTCGGCTTGAATCTCCGGTATATGTACAAGGCGCAAGGCGTACTCTATAAGGTCGTCATAGTCGAGAAAACTGTAATTAATTTTCTGTCCTGTATAGTTATTAAGAACACGCGTATAAATATTTAGTAGATGACGAGAATATTCCAAATAAACCTTTAATATATCCGGACTATTTAAACACTCAATATAAGCATTGATCAGCGAGGAATATTTTATATATGGCTGTATTAAAACATCTGCAGACTCTCGGATATCTTCCTTTGTATCCTTCGTTAAAAGAACTTCCCGAAGTTTGAATTCTTTAGTAAAGAATGCGGCTACAAGTTCCTGATATGCCTTAACTTGTTCGCCTGTCGATGTTGCTGCTCCATAAGCTGTAAGAGCATCAGATGCCCGCTGGCGTCCGGCAGATTTTGAAACTTTTGCTGATAATAAGCGGTCGAAAAACGGAATATCTACTTTGTCCAGAATTTGAAAGTTGATGATTTCATATAAGCTCTCATTCCAAAGTTTAAGTATATGTTCATCGCTATTTGAGTATAAGTGAGAGCTGAGATCGTTAATTTTAAACCTTGCGTTCAAAAAAGAATGAACCAAGGAAGTTATTCTTCGTCTTCCCAAAAG
>JANYLL010000039.1 GCA_025357895.1 Ignavibacteriota bacterium | reverse complement strand
TATCGAGTATAGTTTTCACATCAATAGTGGTACTTCCTCCGGGAGGAATAATAATGGGGAATGATGTATTTGTCCCAAATCCTGACCCCTGAAACCCAACACCTGACACCTGGATTGCAACACAGCTTGGATTGGTAAGTGTAAGGATCGTATCTTTATTATCACAGGTATATTGTTTGCCGAAATCCATAATGGGATTTGCATCCGAGGATAAAGTCCGTACAGCTCTGATCACCGTTGCATTAATAGGTAATGTGATTTTTGAACTATCGCTCAGTGTGATCGTAACGGTTGCCGATTTATTGCCAATGGAAATTGGATTAAGCGAAATATCTAATACTACAGAATCTCCTACTGCAAGTTCTGATCCGCGAATACCGATTCCCGAAACCTGAAAATCCTGATCCCCTGAAGAGGTTATTACCCCAATCGGCAAAGAATCACAACCGGTACTATAAAGAGTAATACGCCGCTTAGCGCTGTCGCAGAGATGGAGAGTATCGAAGGTTGTCGACGCAGTAGAAAGAGAGTATGCTGATCTACCATGTGTAGCAAACCCTGTGAGGGTTAGTGTTGTATCGAAGCCGATCGTATCATTTGGTGAAAAAAATCTTAAACTTCCTTTAGCAAAAATTGTATTCAATCCTCTTTTTACAGGACTAAAGCGAACAGGGAGAATCACAGTATCACCTGGGCTTATCATTACAGGAAATTTCACTACAAGTAATTTATATGGACTTAGTAAAGAAAGCGAATCCAATGTCATCTCTCTGCAACTTGAATTATATAGATATAGAAGCCCATCAACACTATCACAAAGAGGTGATTCAATAGAATCTATTCGACTTACAATAGCCCTATTATCGGGCAATACATTTGCGTAAATGGGAATAGTATCAATCCGAGCATCCGAATTTATGATTATTTTTCCTGTTTTCGTACCGAGAGTTTGTGGATTGAAATTGACGATGATTTTATTCGGAGGTTTATCTTTTCGAAGAGTATCAGGTGCAATCGATTGGATAGTAAATTCTTTGTTGGTCGATTGATCAGTTTCAAACAGAATACTATTAATTTTTATATTATTACATCCGGGATTAGATAATCGGACTGTATCATTGCCCCCGGAAAGGCAAAGAGGCTTTGCGCCAAAATTAATAGTATCTTTTTTACTAATTAGCAAAGAAGCTGGATTTGGCTTAACAATAAGTACGAATGGAAAAATTTTGTCGAAACCTGACCAGTCTGTCGCTGAAAGATTAATGTGTACGGAACAATGATAAATCCCTGGTACTTTAGGGAAAATCGTTATGGATCCAGATCCTGAATTTCCTGTCCGTATGATTTGATCCTTTTGGAAAGAAGCCCTATAGAATAGTGAATCGAGGCTGTCGATCCAAAGATTATGAAAACGAATAAAATCGCAGGCAGAGAAGTCTATATGTACTGGCAATTTTATTGAATCGCATTCGGTCAGTCTCAGTGTATCTGGAATCCATGCACTAATTTTCGTATCGGCTAGTATTGATCGGAAGATTGAGGGGTCAGTAAATTTCCAAAGTGTATCAGGATATGAATTACTCATTGCAAAACAAATAGATCCGCGCGAACATACCCCACATAGTGCCTCATCATCTCTTCCCGTTGGACCACCAACTCCTGTCCATGACGCCCCTCTGTCTGTCGATCGTAGTAAACCCTGGGGTTGTCCAAGAACAGGACTCATCGTTTGAGCAAATACTGTACAACCATCCCCTGCTATTCCATCTGAGAGATAGTATGCTGGAATCGGTCCGTACACTGTTCTCCATGACTTTCCTCCATCATCACTTCGTTGTAAAGCGTCATTACCGTCACCACCTGAACGAATATAGTACGGTGTAAAAGGAATTGCATAACCAAAATCTGATTCGACTCCCTGACCGCCCTTAAGCCAAGTTTTACCGCCGTCAGTTGTATAAAGAGTTACTGTGCCACCTCCGCCACTCCCTCCCCATAATGCAATTCCTTTATCAAGATTTCCTACAATTACTTCGAAGTTACTATAATTTAGATTTTTACTTACTTTTTGCCATGTATTGCCATGATCGGTACTTACGAATCCATCAGTGCTAAAAAAGATACCATTCGTTATATATAATGTTCCACCACGTGGGCTTTGTAACTTTTGAGACGTGGTTCCACTGTCTGTACTTTCGTATGTGCCTTCAAAAAAAATATTGCTAGGGGTGTAATAATAAACCGGAAGAAAGGCATTTAACTGAATATTCCAAGTAATACCACCGTCAGTTGTTCGATAGGTACCCTTACTGGTTTGCACAAAACCATATTGTTCATTGAGCATTGAAGCAGCAATAGGCGGGTTTCCCTCTATACTCGTCACAAATGGCACCCACCCTTGAGCATATAAATTACCTACGGCTCCACCTGTGCCTAAAATAAAGAATACTATAAAGATAGAGTATTTCACCATATACAAAAGACAACTGAGATGCCAAAAGGTTACAGATTATTTTCGAACAATTCTCAGTATGTGCTTATTTTGACAAATATACAAGGATTCCTTATACCTTCGATAAATTAAGAGATTGCAAGTTCTTTAGAGAAATGAGGATTTGTCCCCACTATCCTACTGGCAACTATCAACTGTTAGCTGTCAACTACCCACCCCATTTCCCTGTCACTTAATGCGACGTATATGCGTTACATGCCCTTCACCACATTCTAATTATCCATAACTATAGCCCTATGACGAACGAAGAAATACGAACAAAAAATCTCCTTGACCTTGTCATTGTAAAAGATAAATCAGTAACTTCAACCTATAAGAACGGCGTGAAAGTCCCCATCACGACATTCATCGAAGATTACATGAATGGCAGAGTCGATATTACATGCGACGTTCAGCAGCTTTTGCAGAACCGTACATTATTCTTCAACTATCAATATGTCTTTCATCACCTGAAGTTTCTCATTACGCAGTTCATACCTCAGGTAACGATCCATTCTGCAAAGCAGGACGAGCGTGTGATCCGCGATCATTATGACCGCGGCAATGATTTCTTCGGGGCGTTCTTAGGCGATAGAATGATCTATACCTCAGCATTTTTCAAGACCGGCCTCGAAGATCTAGAAACAGCACAGGACAATAAATTGAATCTTGTCTCGCAGAAACTTCAGCTTAAAAAAGGTGAACGTCTTCTTGATATCGGCTGCGGATGGGGAACGCTCGTTGCGCATACAGCAAAATATTACGGCACAGATTCAACAGGTATTACGATTGCTCAAGCGGGAGCGGATTATGCCAATGCTCAGATCGAGCGTTGGGGAGTTAAGGATCATGCTCGCGTCAATCGCATGGATTACCGCAGCATTCCTGCCGATAAATATGATAAAATTTCCTGCCTCGAAATGGCAGAGCATGTCGGAGTTAAGCATTTCCAGAAATTTATGCGTCAGATAGCCGGCCTTTTAAAAGACGACGGTTTATTCTATTTGCAGATCGCCGGACTTCGCGCCGGATATCATCAGGAGTCACTTATCTGGGGCGGTTTCATGGGGCAGTATATTTTCCCCGGAGCCGATGCAAGCATGCCGCTTTCTTTCGTAGTCAAACGTCTTGAAGGCGCAGGATTTGAGATTCATAGTGTTGAAAACGTCGGTATCCATTATTCACAGACTATCCAGTTGTGGTATTATAACTGGCAGTCGCATAAAGAAGAAGTACTTGCTAAATATGGCCAATGGTGGTTCAGATGCTGGGAAATTTTCTTAGGCTGGTCAGTTGATATTGCCAAGCAGGGTAATTCAACAGCCTTCCAGATCGTTTGTAATAAAAATCGTGATGAGTTCAACCGCAGAACATGGTTCGGCGGAGTGAATCTCGGTGAACGTGATCTTCAGACCAATGGGCAAGTCTATGGCGGTGCTCCGGTGCTCGAAGCGATGAAGCATTAAAAATAAAAATCAGCTGAATTGTAGGGCACGCTCCTCGTGCCCTTTTTTTATTTTAGGTATTAATTTTTGCCCTATCCGATATTTGGTTTTGAAAGAATAATGTTTTATTTTTGCAGTTCTTTCATTACCGAAATATGGCAAAAAAGAAAATCATAAGGGTTGAAGATATTACCGAGAAGGATATACTATCTTTATATGAGACGGTACTCCCATTTTTAATTCATAATCCGGGTAAAGTTGATCCGATGAAAAAACTCAGGGAAGCATTACAGCGCCTTGTCGAATTTGATTCTTTTCACTATTTGATGGTTGACCCTGACCAGCATCTTAAAGATGCAAAACACTCGGTACTGTTTGAACGATGGGGCAGTACTAAAGAGCAAACGGACTTTACAAGTATTTTCGTCCAAGAGAAGCAAGATATAAAGGGAGAGGATATATTTACAAAGCAAGCGAAAGAAAATTTCCGTTCATTAGTAAAACTCGTAAGTCCGCGATTTCCCGGAAAACCCAATGTGCAGCATTTTACAATCCGATCCGAAAAAAAACCTAAGCTGCTCGTTGGGTTTATCCGTTTTGAAGGGAAAGAGGAAGATCGTTCATTTACAAAAAAGGATAAGAAGATTTTTGAAAAATTAAAACCACATCTTCTTATTCTCTTTCCAATTGTGTTAAGTCCTCTTTTTCATTCATCAACATTTCAGCATTATGACGGGTATATATATACTCTCTCCAAAATAGTTAGCGAACATGATCTTTCCGACTCCGAAGCAAAATTGCTTCCGCAAATTCTTTTCGGATATTCAAATAAAGAAATAGCTGACAAAACTTTTATTTCTGTTTCTACTGTAAAAAAACACATCCAGCATATCTTCAAAAAAACCGGGGTGAAGAGCAGGATCGAATTCATCAGCCACTTCTTTACTTCGCCGGAACGTGTAGAATTACCATAAAAGCATACTCCCGCAGGAGTATTTTTGCATAGGGCACGGATTTATCCGTAACTTTTGTCCCCCAAGTTGAAGTTATTTGGCAGTGCTTTTTAATTCACTATTTCATCAAAAATGCTTATGAAAAAGATTATCGTGCTTCTGCTTTCGCTTTGGATTCTGCCAGAGTTATCTCAGGCTCAGTCCGTAACGATTGGTGCAATACATGCATCAAGCTTTTGCGGTGGAGATTCGATCTCCGTGAGTTTTACTGCCAGCGGATCTTTCGGACATAAAAATGCATTCACGCTTCAGCTTTCGGATGCCAACGGAAGTTTTGCAAGCGGTTTCAAGAACTTAGGTTCGATCATCGATTCTGTTCCCGGTACATTCACGATCAATGCAGCAATTCCAGCCGTCACAAGTTCACCGCATTATCGTTTCCGCATGATTGCGGCAGTCCCATATACCGAAGGCGCTGATAACGGAAGTGATATAAAAGTTGGGGCTATGACTTCGCCTATACATCTCGAATTAAGCGGACCCGGACAAATTAATAAGTCGATCAGATTTGAAGCTGTCCCAGCAGGATCCGATGCTTCTCAAGATACTCTTTATTGGGATTTTGGCGCGGATGCTAATCCGCCATCCGCTTCGGGTACACCGAGAACAAATGATAGAACAAACGATCCGGAGACAATATACTCAACAGGCGGCGATAAAACCGTAACTATTACGGCAATCATGCCCGGAGGTTGTCCCAGCAGACTTATATTTACGACACACATATTTGATTGCACGATCCCGCCGATTCCCAATTATGCGATTGTGATCTCGCGAGATACGACATTTCCTGATCAAGGTAAAGTGCTTTGGGTTAATCCCGGAGTGAATATCAATATTACTGGGGTCGAGGATACGATATACGGCGAAGCGGGATCCAATATCGACGGTTCGATGGTATGTTATTTAAAAACAGGTGCTTCGTTAACCACTGATTATGGAGCCGTAATTTATGCTCCGGGCGCAAGTGTATCAAATGGAAATCCGGTTTCGCTTCAATGCCCATCCGTAGATTTCGATTATACGAATGCTCCTCCGAACAAGGCATTCCCACAAGCAGGGGTGAAAGAACCTGAAATTTCGGCATCGCTTGCAGTGTCACCCAATCCAACAACCGGTGCTATCACCATCGAAGGAGCACCCCTGAATAATAATCTGAAAGTCAGCATAATGAATATTTTGGGAGAAAAAGTTTTGGAATTGCAGAATGTCAATTCCTCAAGCTTCCAATTTGATCTGGGAAAACTAATGCGAGGGACTTATTATATCAGGCTTGCGTCCCCCAATTCCGTCATGACAAAAAAGGTTGTGAAGGAGTGAAGTATTACAATTTCATCAAAAATGCTTATGAAAAAAATTATCGTGTTTCTGCTTTCTCTTTGGCTTGTGCCGGAGTTATCTCAGGCTCAGTCTGTTACGATCGGATCAATCCCGCCAACCCTATGCGCCGGAGATTCCATTGCAGTAAGTTTCACGGCAACCGGATTTTTCGGGCACAAAAATGCTTTTACGCTTCAGCTTTTCGATGCGACTATAGGCGGATTCAGTAATCTAGGTTCGATCATCGATACCCTGCCCGGTACATTCACTATTAACACTGCTGTTCCTTCAGTTGCAAATTCGAAACATTACCGCTTCCGTATTCTTGCTGCTGTGCCATATATGGTAAGCGCAGATAACGGCTTCGATATTTCTATCGGAACCATGCCCGATGTTGAAGTAAAGTATACAACTTCTACTGGTTTCAACTTTTTACCGGTTGTTGCAGCTGGAATGCCGGCAAAGTTTACTCTTACACAAGCGGATGGCGATAATCCTATCGTCGATTCTGTTTTTTGGAATTTTGGTCCGGGTGCCACTCCGAAAACTGCTTCAGGCGGATTATCGGAAAGTGTCACCTATGCAAGCGGCGGAAAAAAGACGGGAGCGGTTCGCATCGTCGTAAATACATGCGGTTCGCGTACGATTCCTTTTTCGCTTCTCGTTCTGGGTTGCTCACCTCAGATACCGCATTATGCAATTGTGGTCGATTCAAATATGCAACCGATGTTTTCTTCTCGTCAAACATATTGGGTAAATCCCGGAGTGACTCTTGATCTCCATACAGGTAATGGGTCAGATACAGTTTTTGCCGAACCTGGTTCTGTTATTTTAGGAGGATCCACCTCTTTGATTTATCTGAAAGCAGGTGCATCATATGTCATTTCGGGTATTGAGTCGACTGTCGTCGCGGACAAAGGTTCAAGTGTCTCGGGACTCTCCGCCAATGACTTCTACTTTGGTTGTGATAATCTGACCTTCGATTATACCACCGCGCCGCCGAATGCAGCGCACCCTCTCGGCGTAAAGAATGAGCTCGCTGCGCTTCTGATCACAATCGTTCCCAATCCAACAACCGGAATTATCACCATCGAAGGAGCGCCCCTGAATAATAATCTGAATGTTAGTGTGATGAATATTCTTGGCGAGACAGTGATAGAGTTAAGAAATAACCATTCATCGAACTTCACCATTGATCTCTCGAAGCTTTCGCGAGGAAGCTATTACGTACGGCTCGCATCGGCTAATACGGTCATAACAAAAAAGGTCGTGAAGGAGTAAGTAAAGATGCATTCCGCTCGTAATCTGCACCGAAGAAATATTACGGGTTGGGCATTGATAATATCGCAACGCAGTGTAATTCAACCTGCTTCCAGATCATCTGCAATAAGAACCGCGATGAGTTCAACCGCAGACAATGGTTCGGCGGAGTGAATCTCGGTGAACGTGATCTTCAGACCAATGGGCAAGTCTATGGCGGCGCTCCCGTGATGGAAAAAGTACAGCATTAAGGGATCTGAAATTTATTGAAATCCA
>JANYLL010000377.1 GCA_025357895.1 Ignavibacteriota bacterium | reverse complement strand
AGATTGCCCCTGCAACACATCTACAACACGGATTCTATATGAAACAGGCGTCGGCGGGTTCGGAATGATAGGAGTCCAGACGAACAGTGTCGTTTTTTCCGTTCCGCTTGCAATTTTCTTATTGTCTTCAGGTTGTAAAAGAGTTGGTAAAATATATTTTGTCAAGAAGAAAGAGCGGCAGACTGAAGTTGAAATGGTCTGTAATGTTTGTGCATTGACCAGTGTGATGCAAAGTTCGTAATTTCCCTCGGGCAAAATGCCGGAGCGCATAGTCGTCTGCTTGAGGTCGCCAAAAAAACTGACGGCATTTTCAGGAAAAATATCCCCGGTATAAAATATGGATGGACCGCCATAAGGAATTGAAAGCACTGGCATTGAACCAAGTTTTGTAGAGGCGATCAGCGATCCATTAAACGAAAGTTTTGCGTCGATCCTGACGGAGCTGATTTTTTCGATCGTGCTATAAATAAGCAACGATGCTGTTTCGCGACGGCTTATCCAATCAGCTAATCGAGTAGAAGGGCGAGGAGAAATGTTGAGTTCGGCACGTAAAGATTGTGCCTTGCCTTCTTCGGCAAAGCTAATAAAAAAAAGTATGCTTAATAATGTTAGTATATGCCTCATATTATCTGAATAACGTTTACAATTGTTTCTCCGTGACATACATTAGTCATATATGTCATTAAAATGCTAATCGGTCCTATCAAAGTTATAGAAAATTCTAAAATCCTATCAGGACGAATCCTGCCCAATAATAGGGAATGTCTTCGGAATATCGTTTCCTGACTATTTCCCGCTCCTCAAGTTGCGCATTCCGAAGCGCATCTCCTTTTGATTGAGCATTCAATAAATTCGTATAAAAGGATGTCATCAGTTCTTTTGTTTCTTTATCTGGCACTTGCCATAAACTCATAAGAATATTCCTTGCTCCGGCTGTTCGGAACGCTCTGGCAAGTCCGAATGCACCCTCTCCGGGCTGCAGAATCCCTTTTCCGCTTTCACATGCACTTAGTGTTACAAGATCAGTACCTTGAAGATCAAGATCCATTGCTTCAAGCGCGGTAAGGATACCATCATCGTAAGGATCGGCAGAGCCTTTGGATAACGTAGTATTCGCTCCTTTAAAATATAGAGCTGAGCTTACTAGAGAATTTTCGAGAATAAATGCCTCGTTTGTTTCTGAAGAATCTTCTTTTGCAATAAATCTTCCATGGGTTGCAATATGGAGAATCGAGGGATGCCGGATACTCTTTAGATTCTTTTCTGAGGCATCTTGTTTAACAAAAGTATGAAACTTCCAATCAGCTTCATCAAAAGATTTTTCTATTGCCTGTGCCTCTTTTAGTGTACCGGGCAAATTCTCCAATTCACCGACAGAATAATCCGGATCGGCAAATATTTCAATATCATGTAATGAATCTTTTGGCGCTGAGCGCACAATATCTGCAGTACTGGCAGTTGTTGAGATCCTATAATGAGAGAGTAGGGGGATACCCGCATTGTCAGTTAAGGCTGCGAGTGAGAGCTGGTTATAGATACCGTCCGGAGAAATAATGATACCACTGACATTTTCTAAATAACTATCGAGTGGCGACCACAAAAGCTTCGTAACGAGCGATGCACTGGAGTTTTTCTTTTTTGAATTTTTTTCCATTGACCGGAAATACTGTCTAATGACCGAAGAATCTTCAATGTTTTTTGCATTACCGATCATTGATAACCGAGGATGAGTGGAATCGCTTTGGCGGAGCAGAAGCCCGGTATAAAATATCGTATCGGTTTTTCTTTCTCCATCGTAGTAAACAAAGCGGTCAAGTTCAATGCATATATTATCACGAATAAGTACATGCTGAACATCTTTCCATGTCAAAGCTCCAAGGCTCTGCAGATTGGCGAAGGATATTGATCTGCGGGCTAATTCTTCTTCTAATGAATTTGAAATTTCGCTTAGCGAATCTTGATTCATGAAAGGTTTTTCGAGTTTGAATGCGCCGCTAATCTGTTTTGATTTCCGTGTTCGAACATCTGCAAGTCTGTCTAAAAGTTTTTTTAATGTTGTATCCCCTGATTCCAACGCATTGCGCCTCATTGCCTGAAGACTTGAAAGAACGATCCCTTTTTGAAAAAGAAGTGCATTGTAAAATACGTCGATACCATTTGGATAAAATGCGGAGGTCCGAAGTGTTGTACTTGCCATACGTGATAACTGCTCTCCCACATTCCTAATAAATGCAAGTCTTTCCCGTTCACTAGTGTACCTGAAGTTTTCTTTTGTTGCTTCTTTATATACTCCAAGGGCTTTCCTGTAGGATTCAAATGCAAAAGGAATATTTCCCATTGCCTCTTCGATACAGCCCTTTGTTATGTAGCACTCCCCAGTGAATGGATGCGATGGCCCGCTGGCACGGAATGCCACCGAAAGTGCATCATTAACATTGCTGAATGCTGAATCCACATTACCGAGAATAAGTCTGGTGCGTGCTAATGCCAAGGCAATGCGAGCAGTCAGTGGATGTTTATCGCCAGGTGTGTTTGCCGCTGTTTGCCGCGCGATGATAAAATACGCCTCGGCATTCTTATATTCTTTTTTTGCGAATGCAATTCTTCCCTCGGCTTCGTGTAATCGGGATGCTTCTTTGCCCTTTCCCCCAAATTCTTTTATGATGATCGGACGGTATTGATCGAGTAATTGTGATGCGGAATCCGGTTTTCCGGAATTCATAAACTGTAGTGCAAGCACTATTGATGTAAGCGCCGTGTACGGATGAAATTTTCCGTACGTACGGGAATATATTGAGAACTGTTTTTGTGCTGCATTTTTTGCATCCACAAATCTGCCTTGTTCAGAATAAAGT
>JANYLL010000333.1 GCA_025357895.1 Ignavibacteriota bacterium | reverse complement strand
GCTTTCAATCACTGAAATTTACGAAATCACCGGAAGAATCAAAAGCTCTTAATAACATTAACGGTCCTGCCATAATCATCAGTGCAAGCGGCATGGCAACAGGCGGAAGAGTTGTGCATCACTTGATCAACCGTCTTCCTAAAACGGATACGATCGTACTCATCACCGGTTATCAAGCAGAACAAACTCTTGGCAGAGCGCTTGTTGAAGGCCAAAAAAGCGTTTTTATTCACGGACAGCAGATCGAAGTCAAAGCGCAGATCAGAACGCTGAATTCCTATAGCGGACACGCCGATCAGAGCGAGATCATGGATTGGTTAAAGAGCATGCCGAAACCGCCGAAGAAAATATTCCTCACGCACGGCGAAGATAATGCAAGACTTGCACTGAAAGCAAAGATAGAGCAAGAATTAAAATGGGATGTAATGATGCCACATTTGGGAAATTCTTTTGATCTGGAATCAGATTCAAGTTCTTAGTTCTTATTAAAAACTAAGAACTAAGAATTTTACCATGTCCTTATTACGGTGTATTCCACCTTCTGTTCACTGCGTGCTTTGACAGGAATGTGAAAGATAATTTCATTTGCATTTTTTTTCTCAAAATCCATTGACTGCTTTATGATTTCCCAATTATTGTATCCCATAGTTTCGACTGCATCAATTGTCACATCTTCATCTTTCCGATTCTTAAGCGTTATTTGAATTGTTTCTCTCGATGTACGATCTCCATTATTCTTTGAATCAGTAACCACACGTTCGCCGATAAGATCAAAAGCATCTCCGACTTTCAAAGTGATCTTTTCATCGCGAGGAGTATGCTGAATTCTATCCTCGCCGACAAACTCGAAAGAGCCGTCTTTGTCTTTTTTCATTACGCGCACAATTCCTTGGGGCAGAGGCATACCCATATTATTTTTTTCGGTATTCTCTAACTTGATAGTAACTTCGGCATTTCTACCCCCGCGATAGGTATATATTTTTTCTGATCTTACTTTATCTGCTTCCAAAAGTGAAACCTGTTTGACCTCGTTATTTTTTATTGTTACTTGCCTGCCGAGATCATAAAGATGATATTCGAACATGCCACGCTCCTCAAATGAAGGAGCCATTTTTGAAATTGTTTCCGCATTTGCATATCCACGACTTCCATGAATACTATAGTCTTGTTGAACCTGTACCTTGTTAACTGAGCCGGCTACCAGTTTTAACTTCGCATTCTCGAACGTTGTACCACATTTATTATCAACGCTTACCCATCCTGTTAGATCAAGCGATTTATCATCATCGGCAAGTGCTGCAATGTATTCTGCATGCCAGGAAATACCTGAGGTTTGATAGAGCACTTCAAGGGGTTCTTGCGTCAACGAAGAACTTGTATTTACATTCCATATCAGCGTCGGGCGCGTAATAAGCCCTTCAGGTAAATTCGGAACAGAAATTCGGTATTGCGAAGTATTTGGGAACATCAGAATGCCTGAAGGAGAAGACAGCGTGATCTGCCCTCCCTGCGATGAAAGCAATGTGCCTTCCGTCTTATTACCTTTATCATCGGTAAGTGAGATCTGTTTATCGATATATTTTTCCAGAAGTGTTTCCTGATTAACAAGATCGTATTCAAAATTCTGCTCAAGAATGTCGACATCCTTCGGATGTTTTGATGCCGTGATCTTCACTGTCGTAGGATCGATAAGTGCAGGAACGTCAAGTAATTTTACTTCGCTCTGCCCCTTTTTCAGATTGAAGAGACGTACATCGCGGACAACACCGAGATTATTATTATATACAGTGAGCGCAATAGATTCGCGTTTCGCTTCTTGAGCAAAAAGAGACAGCGGTATAAAGAGGGTAAGAATCAGGAGATGTTTTATCATATTGGTTTGTGAGATAAAAAAAGATCAACTTGTCATTCTGAGCATAGCGAAGAATCTGAGAGTGCAATTACCTGAAAGTCTAGATTCTTCGCTGCGCTCAGAATGACATACGATTGGATTCTTCAGAAAGATACACATCACTTCCCGGATACTCCGTTAATAATTTTTCACGAACTTCGTTAGCTTTATCATGATCATTAAAGATCGCAAAGAACGCCGAGCCGCTTCCGCTCATTAGCGCAAACTCCGCTCCATACTTATATAAACACTGCTTAAGAGAAAAAAGCCCAGGGTGAAGTGCGAATGCAACCTCTTCAAAATCATTAGTGATAATTCCATTCCATAGATGCGGCTCTTTTATAGAATTTAATATTTCATAAAAATCAGTTTGCTTTTCTCGATCTTTAATTCGAAGCATAGTATATGCTTTAGCTGTAGAAATAAAAGTATCGTTCAGTTTGATAATAAGAGTTGGGAAAGAGATATGAAAACCGATCGGCAATAATTTTTCTCCTATTCCGCTTGCAATCGCCGCTTGCGAATGAAAAAGAAAAAAAGGTACATCAGCGCCGAGTTTTCTTGCAACCACAAACATTTGCTCCTCTGATAATTTCGCAGCATGCTCAGAAAATATTTTTATTGCAGTCGCTGCATCAGCCGATCCGCCGCCAAGCCCTGCCCCGCTTGGAATGTGCTTTCGTAAATGAAGATGAAGTTTTGGTATTTCTATACCAGCAGATTTCGAGCAAAGTGCTATTGCCTTCACGACAATATTATTCTCATCATTAGGAATATTCTGATCGGATGAAGTGAAGCGAAAACTATCAGCTTCTTCGATGATCAACTCATCATGAGGTTCATCAAGTTTATAGAAAATGGTATTGATATTGTGGTATCCATCGCCCCGTTTCGAGAGGATTTCTAATCCAAGATTTATTTTACAAGGCGATGGGTAAATCTGTGACATTATTGGGGTTATTTAGCCTTGTAAACGCATCATCCTTGCTAGTTGTTCTATACATTATGTCAGAAAAAAACGCTATAGTAATGGAAAGAAGCGCAGAAATCGCCTCAGAGATATCTTCTGCACCTTTTACTTCCAATCATTCGCTTCCTGCTCATATTGAAGCAGGTAAAGTACATGAGACGCTTGCCAAGCATATCCTTGTTGACGGATTTGACCTAGTCGTTGATCTTGAGAAATCGCAGGGTACATGGATCTATGACGCGCGTACCGGAAAGCGATTTCTGGATTTCTTTACTTTTTTCGCTTCAGGACCGGTCGGACTTAATCATCCGAAAATGCTGGAGCCGGAATTTAAAGAACGTTTGCTTCATGCTGCGATCAATAAGCCGTCAAGTTCGGACGCTTATACGGTCGAGATGGCAGAGTTTGTCGAAACATTCAGCCGCGTTGCGATTCCCGAATATCTGCCTCATCTTTTTCTTATTGAAGGCGGCAGCGCTGCCGTTGAAAACGCTCTGAAGGTAGCGTTCGATTGGAAAATTAGAAAAAATTTCGTTAAAGGATACACACAAGAGCGTGGTCATCTCGTCATGCATTTCCGATATGGTTTTCATGGAAGAAATGGATACGGTATTTCACTTACAAATACCGATCCGAATAAAACATTATACTTCCCGAAATTCAAAGATTGGCCGCGCATTGACTCACCTTATCTGCGCTTCCCTCTTAACGAGGCGAATATGGCGCAAGCATTGAACGACGAAGATAGTGCGATTCGGCAGATGAAAGAAGCCTTTACAAATTATCCCGATCAGATCGCTGCAATAATCATCGAGCCTATCCAAGGTGAAGGCGGCGATAATCATTTCAGCAAAAGATTTTTGACCACATTGCGCAAACTTGCGGATGAAAATGATGCCATCCTTATTTTCGATGAAGTACAAACAGGCGTTGGTATCACCGGAAAAATGTGGGCGCATCAGCATTTTGTGAAACCGGACATTATGACGTTCGGAAAAAAGATGCAGGTCTGCGGATTGCTGGCTTCGAAGCGGATCGATGAAGTGCATGATAATGTCTTTATGAAATCCAGCCGAATTAATTCGACTTGGGGTGGCAATCTCGTCGATATGATCAGAGCACAAAAATATCTGGAGATCATTGCTCAGGATAATCTTGTCGAAAATGCAAGAGTACAGGGTGATCATCTGATCAGTGAACTTCGTAAGATCGAAGAAGAATTTCCGAATCTTGTTTCCAATACTCGCGGCTTAGGATTATTCTGTGCTTTCACTGTTTCCGAAGCTCAGTTGCGTGACGTATTGAAACAGAAATGCTATGATGAAGGTCTTATCATCATCGGCTGCGGAGACCGTTCAATCAGATTCCGTCCGCCGCTGAATATCACTAAAGATGAGATTGATCTCGGAATAAAAGTAATTCGCGAACAATTAAAAGAATTATCGGTTAGGGACTATTAAAAAATAATGTCAGAAAATAAAAATTTAGATCAGGCAATAGCAAGACTTACCAATCGATATGGCGATAAAGGTGTCGATTACATCGAAGGCGCTGCGATTCGCCGTGAACTTACCTATGATGATTACATTAAAGTCGATACATTGCTTTCGATTCAGCAACCGCTCACCGATTATCATGATGAGTGGACATTCATGATCTATCATCAACAGACTGAACTCTGGTTTCGGTTGGTACTGCATGAGATGAGATATGGGATCGATCAACTACTTTTAGATCCTCCGAACTTAGCAAAAGCTTTAGAATGTGTTCAAAGAGCAAATAGAATCTATAGTCATCTCACCGATAGTTTTGATGTTCTTATCGAAGGATTAAGCACCGATCAATTTTTAGAATTCCGAAAAGCATTCGGCACATCAAGCGGATTTCAATCTGCACAATTCAGAGCTATCGAAATCCTTGCTGGGCTTGACCGCAA
>JANYLL010000297.1 GCA_025357895.1 Ignavibacteriota bacterium | reverse complement strand
CATCGATGATGATAACGCGGTATTTTCCTTGTAGCGGCGGATACTTTACATTCTCGCGCATTTCGCGGACATCGTCCACTCCGTTATTCGACGCGCCGTCGATCTCGGCAACATCCATCGATGAACCGTTGGTGATGGATTTGCAGATCTCACATTCATTACATGGCTCGTAACCATTCGTTTCGGCATTCGGGCAGTTGATCGCCTTTGCTAAAATTCTGGCAACCGTCGTCTTGCCGCAGCCGCGCTGACCGGTGAAAAGATAGGCATGTGCAAGCCGTCCTTCGCGGATGGCATTTTTCAGCGTTCGCGTAATATGATCCTGCCCGACGACTTCATCGAATCGCTGCGACCGCCACTTCCGAGCCGTTACCTGATAATTTTCTGACATGAAATTTTTAGTTCACAGTTAACAGTGAACAGTCAACAGTAATTCGTTTTTATCTATTTTCCTTTCTTGCCATTTCTGAAAACGCCCTCTGTAACTCCTTTATTTTACAACAATATAACATTTCGCACACACTATATCCCCTCTCCAATTTTTATTAAATCCTTTTTCATCCTTCATCCTTGATAATTCATCCTTACCGGTGATGGTGCCCATCATTCCATCCTCAATATACGCCAATCCATCTCTCCAATGAAAATATCTTTTTTTTTCTGTAACCTTTTGCTACCTCAATTGTCTTTTAGAGATAGACAATGTACGCAATGCAGAATTTCAAAACACGAATATTTCTTATTAGCATATTTATTCTGTTCGTTTCGCAAGGAATACTATTTGCGCAAGTTCCGAGTATCCAATGGCAGAAATGCTTGGGAAACACTGGTACTGATCAGATTTTTGCATTAATCCTGACTGGTGATGGAGGATATGCAGCGGCTGGAATTTTTAATTTTGGCAATGTATGGGTTTTAAAACTAGATGTATCCGGTAATATTCGCTGGCAAAAAATACTTAACTCAACGCTTGGAGAAGGGGATGCGTGTAACTGTATAATCCAAACTGCTGATCGAGGTTTTATTATTGCGGCGCAAGGATTTACACCCTGCCAAACTGGAAACCGTGGTGGAAGAGATGCTTGGATTGTTAAGTTTGATTCATTAGGTAATCAAGAATGGGAAAAATGTTTTGGAGGAACAGATTATGATGGCGCCCGATCAATTATTCAAACACCTGACCATGGATATATTTTTGTTGGTTATACTGGCTCATATGATGGAGATGTAAAAATCAATCCTACACAATCATGGATAGTTAAACTTGACTCTGCGGGAAATATTAAATGGCAAAGTTCACTTGGGAATACAAATGTAAGTACAATCAAGCCAAATACAATAATAAATACCAGAGATGGTGGTTTCGCAGTTGCTGGGTCAAATACTTGGTATGCTCAAAAAACAGGTGATCTGTGTGTGGCTAAGTTAAATTCTAAGGATAGTGTGGAATGGATTTCTTCATTTGGTGGCAGTAATGATGATGCTGCAAATTCAATAGTAGAAACACCTGAAGGAGACTTTGTTGTAGCAGGATATACGGAATCTAATGATAAAGACGTTTCGGGCAATAATGGCTACAGAGATGCTTGGGTGATAAAAATTAATTCTTTAGGAAAACTTATTTGGCAAAAATGTATTGGTGGTAGTGGCAGAGACGAGGCATTTTCTATCGTTCACAATTTAAATGAAGGTTATGTTTTTGCTGGTGAGTCCAATTCTGCAGGTAATGGAGATTTCGACGCTTGGGTAGTATCACTCGACTCATTAAATAACATAGCATGGCAGAAATTTCTAGGTGGGAGTGCTCCTGATGGTGCTAATGCAATTGTAAAGACATTAGATGGAAACTATACTATTGCCGGTGGAACATCTTCTTTAGACGGAGATGTGATTGGTAATCATGTTAGAGGAGACAATTTAAGTGCATGGGTTGTAAAATTGGGAGTTGCTTCAAATGTTCAAACAACATTTTTTTCTTCTCAACCTCTCTCCCTCTCCACCTACCCCAACCCAGCCACAAATATCATTACCCTCGGCTATGATCTTCCAAAATCTTCGGCAGTTGGGATTACGATTTACAGTGTTACCGGCGTGCGCATGAAGGAGATTCACGAAGGATTAGTTGAAAGTGGACATCGCGATGCGGTGTTTGATCTCAGCGGATTTCCAGACGGCACATATTTTTTCAGCGTCTCGGCTTGCGGAGTGACGGAGCGGAAGATGGTGATGAAAATATCTGAACCATGATTTGGGTGGATTTATGGATTAACGTGATGTGGATCGTAGGGGCGCATTGCATGTGCCCTTTTTATTTATACGTAAACCCCTTGGACACACTGCCGTGTGCCCCTACAATACTCCTTTAATCCAAAAATGCCCAGGTCACATCCACTCTGAATTGAAAGCCGCCTCGGGGATAGATGCCGACGTTATAATATGGTGTGCTTAAGATATTCAGGAATGAGATGTTCACCGTTGCCCGCTGGTCAATTACGGTTGAGACTAATAGATCAAGAATATACTTAGGTGTCGTAAGGCGTGAATCAATTAGTACTGCCTGCCCACGCGCAGGAAGTCCGCGATATACATAATAATCAGAAAAAGGATCATAGGTCAACGATGGGCTTAGCAGATTCATATAGCGCACTCGCGCTCCGAAACCCATGCGCAAATTTCCTTCGGCAATTTCATTTTCATAATATAATCCCATGGAGCTTTGTATGCGCTGCTTTAGATCAGATGATAGGACTGGATTGGACGTATAGGACGATATGGGAGTTGTGGTCGGAAAAAAAGTTGTGTAGAGTTGATACCGGAAATACGAAAACCACAGATCCATATTTGCGCGGATGCTATTAGTATGAATATCCTCCGATGAAAAAGCAGGGGTGACTACACTATCTCCTAAAATTGATTGCAGATATACTCCCTCAGGTTCATGTCTATCAAGATAGCCAAGTGAAAGTGCGAACCGTTCGCGATTGCCGAATGGTACATTCATATTAATATATGCTCCGATATTTTTTATACTATAGGTTGCCATCGGATCAGGTGAAAGCGTTGCTCGGTCCGTTGCGTACGTTGCTTGCGCCGTGAGCTTCAATGCTTCAGTGAGTTTCGCAGAAGCTTCGACTCCAAAGTTTGTTAAGAAAAGTGCAGGTGCAACTGCATTCGTAAGTGAAAGTTTTGAAAGTGTACCTCGGAAATAACCGCTG
>JANYLL010000286.1 GCA_025357895.1 Ignavibacteriota bacterium | reverse complement strand
CCCGTTCATCATGCCCGGGCACAGACATGATGGCGCCTGTTCCATAACTCATTAAAACATAATCCGCGATCCAGATCGGAATCGGTTTTTCTGTTGCAGTATTTATTGCGAACGCACCCGTAAAAACTCCGGTCTTTGTTTTTTCAGTGCCAGTGCGTTCAAGATCGCTTTTGCGTGCAACTTGATCCTGATATTCTTTTACATTATTTTTTTCTGCATCAGTTGTAATTTCTTTTACAAGCGGATGTTCGGGAGCGAGCACCATATAGGTTGCGCCGAAAAGGGTATCGGGACGAGTAGTGAATACTCGGATTTTTTTTTTGTTGCCTTCGATAGCAAAATCAATTTCAGCGCCGATACTTTTACCTATCCAGTTGCGCTGCTGCTCCAGCGTGGAGGATTGCCAATCAAGCAATTTCATATCTTCAAGCAGCCGGTCGGCATACGCTGTGATACGCAGCATCCATTGACGCATATTGCGGCGCACAACGGTGAAGCCTTTTTCCTGCTGCTCGGCAACTTCTTCATTAGCAAGCACCGTGCCAAGTTCAGGACACCAATTCACGGGCGCATCGGAGATATAGGCAAGTCGAAAATTCGAAAGAACTTTTGATTTTTCTTTATTCGAGAAATTCTTCCACTCACTTGCTGAAAATTCTTTGAAATCCCGCGGCTTTTGCGCAGAGATATTTTGCGAGCCGTTCTTTTCAAAAAGCGAAATGATATTTTCAATAGGTCGCGCTGCATTTTCTTTCGTATCGAAATATGAATTATAAATTTTCAGAAATATCCATTGCGTCCACTTGAAAAATTTCGGATCGGTCGTATCGATTTGCCGTGACCAATCATATCCAAGCCCAAGCGAATCAAGCTGCGCACGGAAATTTTTAATATTCTGAACCGTCGTCTCGCGCGGATGAAGTTTATTTTTTACGGCATATTGTTCCGCCGGCAATCCGAATGCATCCCAGCCCATCGGATGGAGCACATTAAACCCTGACATTTTTTTATACCGCGCAACAATATCCGAACCGGTATAACCGATCGGATGTCCCATGTGCAAGCCGGCTCCCGATGGATACGGAAGCATATCCATTACGTAATATTTCGGCTTACTTTGATCGCGCACGACCTTATTGCTTTCGTGAGCATTCCAATATTCCTGCCATTTTTTTTCGATTGTCTGAAACGGATACGGCATTTATTTTTT
Organism: Ignavibacteriota bacterium; assembly: GCA_025357895.1. Classification (GTDB taxonomy): domain Bacteria; phylum Bacteroidota; class Ignavibacteria; order Palsa-1295; family Palsa-1295; genus PALSA-1296. The sequence continues at coordinate 10,150 of JANYLL010000286.1, read as the reverse complement.
ATAATATTTTCTCAGTGTCATTCTGAGGAAGTCGCGTAAGCGACAACGAAGAATCCCGTGATGGTTTGCAGTATCTGCCACGATTAACGGGATTCTTCACTTCGTCCGAATTGCTTCGCAATCCGGACTCCATTCAGAATGACATGTAAATGAAATTTCCTTCGTAATTTTTACGTTAGTTCGGGTTCAAATTAATCTACTAATAGGGTTATTACGGCAAGCTAAGTTCCCCGCAGCCGTATTTTTGCAATTCATGAAAAGATTCTACGCAATACTAATTTTTCTCGCACTCACGAAATCAGTCTTTTCACAAGGCATGCCGATCGATAGCCTGACGGATAGATTTTCGCTGACCTTCAACAAAGAAATGCTTGCTTCACTCCATGAGCAGATCCCCGTCCGCTACGATGAGCAGAGGGTTTGGGGGCTTGCCGTCGGAGATTTCTCTAATGATACACTTGCCGATCTGGCTTTATCCGTTTATGATATTGATAGCCCGAACCGTGAAGTAACAGTCTATCTTTTAATTAATGATAGCAATAGATCTTTTCGGAATGTCTTCAGAAAAAAATACAGTTATGTCGAAAGTCCTATTGAAGTAGGCTTAACAACAGAAGGTTCGGTTGTAACAGTAATTCAGAAATCAAACGAGCAGCAATGGAATCAGGAAGGATTTTCTGTATATGCCGGCGACGTAGTATTGATCGATGATTACGAAACACAGAATGAAGAAATTCCTGCCGCAAGTCCGAAAGCGAAAGCAATGGGGCATTCGAAATATCGTGACTATGAAACGCTACTCACCAAAGAATCTTACTTCGCAACCAAGGACGGACAAATAATGATGGATGCGAAGTATTTTACATTCCCTGCTTATAGCAGGCTGCGCAGCGTCTATCCGGGATATGGACGTGATATGAGCGATACGACAAGACAATTTATCATTAAAGGCGTTGATTACCGCCGCGATAGCAAAGATCTTTCTATTCACCGTGCCCTCGCCGCATTCGATGATGAGTATATCTATTTTTCGATCACCGTTTACGACGATGAAGTATGGGGAGGCAATGAAAAACCTGAGGCGAATGACAGACTTTCTTTGTGGTTCGACACTTGGGGAAGTTCGAATAGATTTTTTAAGAAAGTAAAAAAAGGAGCGATCCCGAATTTCCGAACCGAAACCGATTCGAATATTTATAATATAACTTTTACTATGCCCGATGTAGGCGGAAGGACTGCGAAGCTTATGTTATCGAGCGCCATAACACTTTCCGATGCTCAACAGGAAGCCGGAAAACAAATACGTTCCGTTTTTAATCGCGATACGACAAACGGAGTTGTAACAGGATATACATTAAAGGTTCGAATCCCATTTGCATTTTTAGGTTTTGAATCAAATCCTATTACTGCCTTCGAAAACAGATCGAGCGAAATGATGTTTGATGAAGAACAATCAAAAACAAGCAATAAAAAAGACCGCAAAGAAGATCTCGAATTTCCTTTTATTGGATTTACTGCCGTTGTGCATGATATTGATAATCCTTCGCATCCCGAAGAAGTAACGATGCAGGCAACCAGCAATTTCCGCCAGAACGATCCGACAAGTTTCGGAGAGCTTCGCCTCATCCCCTCCGGAAAATTTTACGGAGCCGTGAAGCCAACATACATGAAACAATTTACGCAGGAATTATTGCGGGCGGGGTATTAGATTTAATGTTTTATCAATTGTAAAGTGGTGATCTTCCCGTTTATATTTATACGAGCATAATATATATTGTTGGTTTGCAAGATAGAGTTATCCAATTTAAAATCATGGAGACCCGCATCATAAACGCCGCCTATAAATGTATCGACTTTTTCTCCTAAAAGATTATAAATGGCAAAATCGACATTACATCGATTCTTTAACTGAATACGTAAAGTTGAGTTATCTATAAGAGGATTTGGAAAAATAGAGACTACGTATTCATTACTGTTTCCGTCAAATGGAACATCCATACTTTGAGACCACACTGCAAAATGAGGTTGTGGTTTAAAAAAATTACCCCCCAGATAAATCCCTTCCGAATAGCCTTCGGGGAAGTACCCTCCCTCTCCTAATAAAGCATATACAGGTCCATCAATTAACGGTTGCGGTAACTGACCGTTAACTTCAACAAAATATTTAGAAGAATCACTAAGTGTGAAATCTCCTCCAACATAAAAATTGACAGGATTTGCTAAAGAATAAATAGTCCCTTGCATTCCAAGAAATCCATCGATTTTCGACCATGTTGAATTATCAGTCTGCCAAATTTTGAGATTCGTTGTTTGAGTTTCGTTGAAGTGTCCTCCAACAATTATCTCTCCATACCTACCTACCCCTCTACCTTCACAAAGCGCCTCAACAATTCCTGTAGAATCGACTATTCCCTGTCCCAACGAGATCCAATGACTGTTTTCTATTGATGCAATTTTTGAAACAGGTGTAGATCCGGCATTAAGAAATCCTCCTCCAACATATATTATACGTTTGTATTGTGGCACTAGCAGAGCAGCTACTCCACCATCGACACCTACAACTCCATTGTCAATAATCTGTTCCCATCGACTGGAGTCAATATTCCAAATAGCAATATGATTTACAAGTTTTCCGCCTGCATGAGTAAAATTGCCGCCGATAAAAAGCGAATCGCCAATAACAGCCATTGCGAGAATTGAACCATCTACACCTTCATCAGTTCCTTTACCAAGCGAGTGCCAGGCGCTTCCGTCCCACATAGCAATCCGATGCACAGAAAGGCCACCAGCCATTGTAAACGTTCCTCCGGCAAAAAGTAATGGGGTATATCCCTTGGAATAGATATATGTTGACACCGTCGAATAAACGACACCATCTTGAATCCCTGTACCAAGAGGTTGCCAAGTTCGATTATCACTGTATTCGGCAATTCTGCTAAATGCACTTGATCCAATAGAATCAAATGATCCGGCAACAATTTCGCCTTGACCGTTATCTACTTGATCACGAGTTATCGAAAAAACAGTGCCATTGGGATAGGGTGTAGGAGCTCCCCATCCACTTGAGTTGCCTAACGTTTGTTCGTGACTTTCCCATTCTGCTTTCCCGCCGGCAATTCCTGCGAGCGTAGGTTCTTCTTTTCTAATGATGATTTGAGCTGATGCGGAAATAGCAAAGCTAAATTCCAAGAACAGAATAATGTGAAATGAATATTTGGAAAGCATGCTCGTATTCTCAATGTACATTATGATTCTATTCTACTATAAAATCAGATGAAAAGTTCTCCCCCGAGTTAATCCGAACCTGCTACTACAATTTCCTGTTTCTTCGCCTCATAATTCTTCATTCGTAATTTCTAATTCCTAATTCGTAATTAAAGAACATGCGCGGACCGATCTCAAATTTTATCGAGCATCACTATCGTCATTTCAATGCTGCCGCTCTTATGGATGCGGCGAAAGGGTATGAAGCGCATCTTGCTGCCGACGGCAAAATGATGATTACTCTTGCCGGAGCGATGAGCACAGCAGAGCTTGGCATCTCGCTTGCCGAGATGATCCGTGCAGGAAAAGTTGATATCATCACCTGCACCGGAGCGAACCTCGAAGAGGATATTATGAATCTTGTTGCGCATTCGCATTATAAACGCGTGCCGCATTACCGCGATCTTTCTCCGAAAGATGAATGGGAATTGCTTGAAGGCGGTTTCAATCGCGTCACCGATACCTGCATTCCCGAAGAAGAAGCTTTCCGCCGAATCCAAAAACATATTCATAAACTTTGGAAAGATGCTTTAAGTACCGGTGAGCGATATTTCCCTCATGAATATATGTACAAGTTACTTTTATCCGGCGTGATGAAAGAGCATTACGAAATTGACACGAAAGATTCATGGATGATCGCCGCCGCAGAAAAAAATCTTCCGATCATCGTGCCGGGCTGGGAAGATTCGACAATGGGAAATATTTTTGCATCCTATTGCATCAAAGGCGAATTAAAACCATCGGTCATGAAAAGCGGAATCGAATATATGGTCTGGCTTGCCGATTGGTATATTAAAAATTCATCCGGCAAAGGTGTCGGCTTTTTCCAGATCGGCGGTGGCATTGCCGGCGACTTCCCAATCTGCGTTGTCCCCATGCTTTATCAGGATATGGAAATGCACGACATTCCATTCTGGAGTTACTTCTGCCAAATTTCTGATTCCACGACAAGCTACGGTTCCTATAGCGGCGCAGTTCCAAATGAAAAAATCACCTGGGGCAAGCTCGATATCAATACTCCGAAGTTCATTGTCGAAAGCGATGCAACGATCGTAGCTCCGTTGATTTTTGCCTGGATATTAGGCTGGTAGAATTTTAGGGCAAATATTCTTGCCCTAAAAATCTTCATTTCGTTCTGTTACCTTTTTCGATCTCAGTTGTCTTTTAAAATAGACGAAGAAAATTCCGTCTGTTTATTCTATGACAAGAAGAGAATTCTTCCAAACAATTACACCTTCAGAAAAAGCTGCAGTACCAGAATCCCAACCGGCAGTGCCATCCTTGGCGTCATGGCGGCCGACAAAGGATAATCCGTGGGATATATCGGCTGTCAATCATCTCTATCACCGATTAGGCTTCGGAGCACAATACAGTGATGTAAAATCGGCTTTAAAATCATCACCTTCGGAGATCATTCAAGCCTTATTTGATGATCACCTTGTAACAGATCTCATGCCCGATCCGCCCGACGGATGGGAACGGTGGCTTATCGTGCCGCCATATATGGGAACAGTTCACGAATTGCATCAGGAAGAAGAGGATGGATATTATACTGCTAAAAATGACATTCGCTGCCAATGGACGGTATTAATGTCACAGTCTAAAATCCTTCTTCGTGAAAAACTGACGCTTTTCTGGCATAACCATTTTGTAGTTGATGAAGAAAAAGTATATCATCCGCAGTCGCTGTTTCATTATTTTGAATATCTTCGAAAAAATTCCTGGGGTAATTTCAAAAAGATGGTCTCCGATGTTACCATTCTTCCTGCGATGCTCGTGTATCTGAGTGGTATCTGGAATCAAAAAGATTCGCTGAACGAAAATTATGCTCGCGAACTGATGGAGCTTTTTACTATGGGGCGTATTGATAAAGATGGTAATGAGAATTACTCCCAGAATGATGTGCGTCAGATTGCTTTATCATTAACCGGCTGGCGGTTCCTTTTCGATGCTCCTAGTCCGAATGTGTTGCCACCGTATTTTGCTAATTACTATTTTGATTTTATTACAAGAACTACTCCTTTCGGTGCTCCTGAAAAAGTCTACGGGCTTAATGCGGCAAAACAATACGCGATCTTCCCGGATTCATTAGATAAAATTGAAGCAGATATACTCGAATTACTTTTTGAAATGCGGTCTAAACAAATTGCATGGTTTATCTGTAAAAAAATATACAGGTCGTTTGTCTATGATGATGCTGAGACACTTGAAGCCAGTCAGATCATTTCTCAAATGGCTCAGATATTACTCGATCATTCTTGGGAGTTAAAGCCGGTGTTAGTTGCACTTTTCCAAAGTGAGCATTTCTTTGATCCGGCATTCAGAGGCTGCAATATAAAATCCCCTTATGAATATATGTGCGGTCTGATGCGAAAACTTGATCTGGAAATGACGACAAGCCGTGCAGGTACTATCTGGTGGTTTGGTATCGATACTAATCAATGGATCGGTTTTCCGCCGAATGTTAAAGGCTGGCCAGGATATCGGTCATGGCTCAATAGTGCAACACTTCCCAAACGAAATAATGATTTTGCAAAACGATTGATTATGGAAAAACATATTCCGGGACAATTAATAAATCCGCATAATGGCTTTCCTTTTGATCCAATATTTTTTATTGATTATGACGTAATTTCCTGGGCAAAACAATTTCCTTCTTACTCAGGAGATCTTACGCAATTCGTTAAAGAAATAACAGCGTTTCTTTGTGCTATATCGCCGGATGACGACACGATTGCAAAAATTGTCGCGTCATCAGGGATACTTCATGATTATGAATGGGCAGCTCTCGAAGATGCAGTAAAAGCTGAACCGGCCAGAAAAATGATCTTCACGATTGTCAGCCTTCCTCATTTTCAAATTTGTTAAAGAACGATTATGAAACGACGAGATTTTCTTAAAGCTCTTCCTATTGGTGCAGCTGCTACGGCAATTCCCTTTTGGCTCGGCAATGCCCGGGCAAATGCCTTACTTAATGCTCCGATGATTTCGAATCTTACAAATGCTTCTCTACCGCCAGGCAGAGCGCTTGTTATTATTTTTATGGAAGGAGGTAATGACGGACTCAATACCCTCATACCATTTGAAAATTCTAATTACGATAAGCTTCGGAAAAATACCGGCTTCGTTTCTGCCTCTGAAAAAGCCTCCCTCACTTTTAAGGTACGGGATGATCTGGCATTCAATCCTTCGTTCAATCCGTTAGAGCCTTTATGGAAAGAAGGGAAAATGGCAATTGTTCAGAATCTCGGAATGTCAAATCCCGATCTCTCCCATTTCCGGGCTACAGATATTTGGAATTCCGCAAGCGATACCGATCTTCTTATCTCCACGGGATGGGCAGCGCGTTATCTGGAAACGTTATATCCAAATTATCCCTCAGTGCTTCCTTCCGATCCGATCGCAATTTCTATGGGCGACCTGCAAAGCTCGATCTTCCAGGGAAGATCCGATAAACTTGATATCATGGTTCAAGATCCACGTACATTTAATTCAAGCGGTCAACATACCGGTGGAATGTTTCCCTCAACCTATGGAGGTGATGAACTTCGGTTCGTAGAAGATTTGATCGATATTTCAAATTCCTATTCAGCTCGTTTCCAAAAAATATTTCCTCAGTTTGCTGTCAATAAAGTATCCTATCCCGATAACTCTCTTGCTGTAAATTTACAACGTATTGCATGGTGTATTGCTGCCGGAATTCAGACACCGATTTATTTTACCTATCTCCGAGGTTTTGATACGCATTTTAGTCAATTCTCTAAAGATCCAACCGTTTCCGGTCACGGACAACTTTTGAAATATGTTGCCGAGGCAGTCTATGCTTTTCAACGCGATCTTGAAGCACTCGGAGTTGCCGACAACGTGTTAACCATGACATATTCCGAATTCGGAAGAAGAGTATTCGAAAACGGCGATTGGGCAAGCGGCACGGATCATGGAACAACTGCGCCACATTTTCTTTTTGGCACAAATGTCAATGGCGAGCTTTACGGACACCACCCCGAGTTGATCAATCTTGATAAAGATAATAATCCTTTAAATCAATTCGAATTCCGCCAACTGTATGCTTCCGTCTTAAATGACTGGTTCGGAGTTGATGAATCTCAGGCGAATTCGATACTGAGTCCCGGAAGAATTCATGAGCCCTTTGGAATCGATTTTCCAATAAATGGCTCATCAAAAATACAATCTCTTATCAGATCAACGCAATCAAAAGTTGTTTCTCAAAAAGAAAATTTTGAATTGCTTCCGGCAATGCCCAATCCATTCCGAGATGAAACGACGATAAGATTTCGCCTTCCCGATAGAAAAAATGTTGTCCTGGAAATTTTCGATGCTGAAGGAAAACAAATTACGACATTGATCAATACAAGTCTCGATGCCGGATCTCATGAAGCAAAACTATCAGGAAAAGATCTTGCCGCCGGATCATATTATTTCAAACTACACATTGGAAATGAGCTCAGAACCGGAAAAGTAATTTGTATGAAATAACGTTAGTTATTCTTTACAAACTGAGCAAGATCCTCAAGTTCCTTCTGAAGTGTATCATATGCATCTTGAGTGTTGAATTCATTTGTCAAAACACTGCTGGCAGGCATTACTTGATAATAACCAAATGGTTGTTTGCTTGCTGCAATAAAACGCAAGGCATACACTTTGCAATTCTTTCCTATTTTAACAACATTATAAACCGTTCTTGCGCCGACATTTTGCGTCATCCCAAGGCCCGTAGGTACATCAACCGAACTTGAAGTATTTACCAAATTTCCGGAAAATGATTGAACAATCTGACCTTTAGTTGGCGCCCAGTTCGTAATATAATTTGCAACCGAATCCGTTTTATTCAGAATAAGAATTTCCGGTTTTCCTGATTCTGTCATAAGTTTACCTGTTCCGGCACATCCAACCACAATAAACAGTAAGAGGAAAAAAACAATGGAAGTAAGTTTCATAGGGATATTATACTGTTTTTCGTGCGGGAGGGGGGACTTGAACCCCCACACCTCTCGGCGCTACCACCTCAAAGTAGTGCGTCTGCCATTTCGCCACTCCCGCTATTTCCAATTTCGGCGGTTATTCCGAAGTTAGGGCTGTATAACTCGCAGTTTACAAACCGAGTTCCGCTTTAACGACGACTCCAGTATCCATCGTCGTTCTCTCCTTTGTTTTTCAACCCAGCCCATTTACTTCTTCTCCGCAATGAAGCATAATCCTAAAAAGACTAACTCGACAATCCACAAAGATAATCAAGATGTAGGAAATCCGATCTTCTCCAAAATATAATTTTTCACATTATCTATCGGTAATCTGATCTGCTGCATTGAATCTCTTTCGCGGATTGTCACTGATTGATTTTCAAGTGTTTCGGAATCTATCGTTACTCCGAATGGTGTGCCTATTTCATCTTGGCGGCGGTATCTTCTACCGACTGCACCGGAATCATCGTAGAATGTTTTCATCGATGGACGCAGATCATTCTCTAATTTTTCTGCGATCTCAGGCATTCCATCTTTATTGACAAGCGGAAGTATCGCCGCTTTTACCGGAGCAATTGCCGGATGAAGTCGCATCACTGTTCGAACTTCATCATTTACTTTTTCTTCTTCGTAACCGTTGCAAAGCAATGCCATAAAGCCTCGCGATGCGCCTGCTGAGGTTTCGATCACGAACGGTACTTTCTTTTCCTTCGTCTCTTCATCATGAATCGAAAGACTCTTGCCGGAAAATTCTTCGTGACGCGATAGATCGAAATTTGTTCTGTTATGAATTCCCTCGATCTCGCCGAAGCCGAAAGGAAATTCGAATTCAATATCTATCGCAGCTTTTGCATAATGTGCAAGTTTTTCATGCGGCTTGAGTTTAAGACGTTCTTTCGGAATGCCAACTGATTGCCACCAATTGAATCTTCTCTCTCGCCACTCTTCGTAAAATTTTTCATCCGTTCCTTCTTTGACGAAATATTGCATTTCCATTTGCTCGAATTCACGAGTTCGGAAAAGAAAGTTTTTCGTATTGATCTCATTGCGAAATGCTTTGCCGATCTGTGCAATGCCAAATGGCAGCCTCTGCCTCGATGATTGCATCACGTTCAAGACATTAACGAAAATTCCCTGCGCCGTTTCCGGACGAAGATACACCTCATTTCCTTTTTCTTTGATCGGTCCGATATAGGTTTCGAACATCAGATTAAAATTACGCGGCGATGTCAATGATTTTTTCGTGCCGCAATTCGGGCAGACAATTAATTCACTTTCAACAAGTGACGGGAAAAGTGCATCGTCGCTATCTATTTTTTGAAGAAGTGATTCTGCAAGAGCATCTTTTGCAACATCGCGGTATTCAACCGTCAGATGTTTTGCAATTGCCTGTAATTTTTTCTCGCTCATCTCCGAAAAAAGATGATCAACTCTGAATCGCGATTTGCAGCTTTTGCAATCCACCATCGGATCGGAAAAATTTTGCACATGCCCTGAAGCTTCCCAAACTTTAGGATGCATAAGTATTGAAGCATCCAATCCTTCGATCTCGCGGCGATGCGTCATTGCCCGCCACCAGGCTTCTTTTACGTTGCGGAGCATTTCCACTCCGAGCGGACCGTAATCCCAGCAGCCATTCAAGCCGCCATAAATTTCCGATGATTGAAATATAAATCCGCGCCGCTTACTAAGCGAGACGATCTTTTCTAATAATTGCACAGATGCTGATTGTTGAGCCACGAATTAGTTGTTGTTAGTTGTTAGCAGTTAGTTAAAATACAAAAATACGGATTGCTTAACATAGTGGGACGGACTTTAGTCCGTCGTTTGAATTTCCTTACCTCCCGAACGGACAGGAATGTCCGTTCTACTATTTCGAATGGAGGCGAAGCGGGTTAAGTCAG
>JANYLL010000277.1 GCA_025357895.1 Ignavibacteriota bacterium | reverse complement strand
TTGACTTATGTGTTAGCGATCCGATTTCCATGACTGCAGGGAGGCTTCAGCAGCCCCCTCCGGAACGGTTCGGAGTTCTTTGTCCCGTTGATATTGAATCAACTAACGGCAAAAAATTCAGTGCGATGATGTACGATCAGCGCAATTTTGCAACTGCAGCTCCGTACCCCGGACCAAGTATGATCACCGTTATTCCTATATCCAGATGGAGAACGTCATTCTTATGGTACGTGCCGGCAAATAAGTTTGAAACGTTGCAGGGATATTACGTTAATGTTATTTGTCAAAAAGGGGATCTGGATGGTTTCATTAAAGGCACATATAATGGAGGTCCGATCAAACCTATCAAACAGGTAATGACTCCTCAATCAGCATTTAATAATATTCCGAACTATCCTAACCTTATGGGGCAGCGTTTCCAGTTAGGACCGGGAAGCTATTATGCTTTTGGTCCGCGTCCGTTCATGGTCTATAATTACGGATTCCGTGCTCTTGATCCGAATTTCGATCTCGGAGATCTCGATGGTGATGATTTCTTCTTTTCCTATGGCTTGCCTGTCGGAATGAAGATAGGCGGCGAACCGCATATCAGAGTGACGGTAGATACATCATGTTCGTCATGGAATGTATGTGTTCATGATTCGACTTTTGGTCTGTACAATCAGGGTATTAAGAGCGTAACTCTTTTGGAAGATTCAACAGGAGATATTCTCAAACCCGGTTATATCTTCAGGAATACCCGCCTTGATGATTCTTTGGATCCTGATCATACGAATGAAATCATTTTTACAGGCGATGATTCCGATGTCTGCTTTAAAGTATTGGTGAATAATCCTTTTGATAGTGCCTTCGCACCGCTATTCATCGTTGATGATCAGGGTGGCGCTATTCTCGTCCAACTCAGATACAAAGCTCCCTTGGTGAAATTAACGCCAAGCAGCGGAAAATTCCTTAAAGTCCCGCTACCAAGCGATTCATGTTCACGATTTGTATTTTATAATATCGGAGATACAAAACATCAAAAGGGCGATACTACAAAAGTCGGCAAGGATTCGGTAGTTCATCGCGGAGCACCTTTTGATATTACCTTTGCAAAATTAAAACACGGGAATAATTTCAGAATTTCGAGTATTGTTCCATCCATTCCCACATCAATTAAACCGGGAGACTCGCTTGTTATTACTGCATGCTTTACAGTAGTTGGAGATACAGCAACAAAGCGAGATACGATACTTTTTGGTAACGATTGCTTCCCTGCGCCGATCGATCTTATTGGCAAACCTGCCATTCCTATAATTGTTGCAGGTAATCGGGATTTTGGAAGCGTAATAGTTGACACCACAAAATGTGATACTGTAAGTGTTCGAAATATCGGAGATGCTCCGTTCACTCTTACAACGCAGTGGGTTCTTCATAATTACGTTAACTTCGAGTTCAAGGATTCCAGTTTGCTTCCAATGGTTCTGCTTCCAGGCCAGGTAGTTTACTTGCACTTCTGTTATACCCCTCATGCAGAAAGAGCAGATACGACAGTTCAAAACTGGGGAACAACATTGAATGAGCCATTTAAGCATACAAAGAAAGATACTTCAATATTGAATGGTGTTGGCGTGAAGTCCGGATTTATTTGGGATCGCTCAGTACAGGAGCAAACTGTAATTTGTGACGACACAAATATCGTTCGTGTATACTTGTTGAATAATAATATACCCGGAGGACCGGATGCGCATGTTGATTCAGTGCGTTTTGCGGGTCCTGACGCATCAGAGTTCTATATATTGGGAAATCAACTCCATGCAGGCAGCGGAACATTCGGTGATTTTAACTTGAAGGCAGGTGATGCTATTTGGGTTGATGTTGTTTTCAAGCCAATCCTTGCAAAACCTCTTCCAGCAAAATATGCTGATCGTCATGCAGACCTTGTTGCATCGGATTCAGCGACTAAAGGAGGCGTGGAGGTAGCTGTTCAAAAGGATCAGAAAATCGGCTTTACCGGACATGTCCAATACGCAGCTCCTAATTTAGCACCAACATACCTTCAATATGGTGTTGTTGCCTTGGGTAAAATAAATACGCATAGCTTTTATCTAACAGATACCGGTACTGCGCCGCTCATTGTAAGATCAATAACGCCCATTACCCCTCCGGTACTCGGTGTTGGTCTTAAGTCGGGAGATACAATATTCCCTGGTCAGGCAAATGG
>JANYLL010000169.1 GCA_025357895.1 Ignavibacteriota bacterium | reverse complement strand
ATTGCAAAACCATATCCGGCAAACATTCCGGTGCGTGTTGCAATTCCGATCAATCTTGCTAAAACTGTTGCAAATGATCTTATTAAATTAGGTCATGTTAATCGCGGATATATCGGCGTCAATATTAAGGCGATCGATCAGACCGAAGCAGAAGCGCTTGGCTTGAACGTGCCCCGCGGAGTACGTATTGATAATGTCGTTAAAGGCAGCGCCGGTGAAGCAGCCGGACTTAAAGAAGGCGATGTTATTCTTTCGGTTGACGGACAGGAAACCAATGAATCAAATCAATTGCAGGGACTTATTGCATTGCATCATGCCGGTGATAACGTTTCGCTGAAAGTTTGGCGCAATGGTAAAGAGATCGATAAGAATGTAACTCTTCGTCCGCGAACTGATGTCGCATCGAACGATAAATCGGAAGAAGATATGCAAAAATCGCCCGAAGCCCAGCCGATGAAACAAACGGCAACAATTGATAATATCGGTGTGACGATCCGCAATTTGAATGCAAGCGAAAAAGATAAGTATGATACAAAGGGCGGAGTGTATATCACCAATACTGTGCCTGGCTCCGAAGCGTATGACAGAGGCATAGGGCTGATCGGAAAAGTCGTTACGGCAGTTGATCTGAAGCCGGTAAAAAATGTCGATGAATTCGAGAAAGCTATGAATGCTGCAAAAGGACGTTCGATCTTCGTTACACTCATTGACGATAAGGGAGACAAGAGAGCTATAGCGATCAGAGTGCCGAAAGATTAAAATAGATTGTCATTTCGAACGGATGCGGAGCCGAAGTGAGAAATCTTAAATAAAAATAAATCCAAGCTTGCTGTGTAAAAGAAGTAAGGACTTATTTTTATTAATAGATTTCTCTCTGAGTCTGCCGCTCTCGGATCGCGTCGACTCCGTTCAGAATTCTGTTTTACATCGTGCCTGCAGCGCTATCCGGGGACTTCGTCCGGTACGGTTCATCTTCAAAGGTAGAGATGGATTGTAATTCTCTGAATCGTTTATAGATCTGATCCATCGAAAGATCTTCGATGCCTTCAGTAGAAAATTTCGAGCAGCAGAAACTTGCGAGCACTGTTCCATAAACTACAGCACGTTTTACTGTTGCATATTGGATCGTATCCCAACGAGTCAGGTACCCGATCAATCCGCCCATGAAACTATCACCGGCGCCGGTCGGATCGAAAATTTCTTCCAGAGGATATGCCGGAGCGGAGAAAATAAATTTGTTGTAAAAGAGTAAAGCTCCATGCTCTCCTTTTTTGATAATGACGATTCGGTGATCATCAGGAGCAAGCATTTCCTGCAGTTTATGACCACAGACGACAAGACTCGGATGATCTACGAGCAAGCGTGCTTCGCCGTCATTGATAACAAGAGCATTTACTTTTGAAAGAGTTTTTATCAGATCATCTTTCGCTCCGGTGATCCAGAAGTTCATTGTGTCGCAGATGATGAGTTTCGGTTTTTTCTTCATTTGCTTAATCACATCAAGCTGAAGGCTTGGAGCGATATTGCCGAGAACAAGATAATCCGGAGATGCAGCTTTAGCCGGTACTTTAGGTTTAAAATCTGCGAAGACATTCAGATCGGTGGCAAGAGTATCGCGAGTATTCATATCGTAATGATATTTCCCGGACCAGAAAAAAGTCTTGCCGCCTTTGATGACTTCGATGCCGGAAGTATCGAAGTCTTTTTTCTTAAAGAGATTCCACGCATGCTGCGGAAAGTCTTCACCGACAACTCCGACAAGCCCGATATCAGAGCCATGAGCAAAATAACTTGCTGCAAGTGATATATAAGTAGCGCTTCCGCCTAAAGCTCTTTCGCGCTTATCAAACGGTGTTTCGATCGTATCAACAGCAAGCGAACCGACAATGAGTAATGACATTTCTTAGAATTAAAATTTTGAATTGAATTGAGAACCTATGAAATGTAAAATGTAAAAATTAAGTTCAGCGATATGACCAATTTTACATTTTAAATTTTTAATTTTACATTCATCCGAAGTTATGCCTGAGGCGGAATCGGCGGCGGCGGAATAGGTGATGGCTTCATTGGCTCACCGGGAATAGGTTCTTGAGGATATGGTACTTCCTGAGGTTTTATCGGTGACTGCTCAGGGGGTACGGGCTGAGGTTGGGGAGTGGTTGTCGGGGGGATCAAAACATCTGATGTATTTGTGGATTGTGACATAGCAGATAATTCTTTCTTTAAAAATATTACTCTGCAGATTTAGACTTTCCGCCTATTCTTTGACGGTCTCGGATGAAACATTTACTGCATAGGCAGCAATTGGAATCCGGTTTACCTAAATATGCAGAGCTTTCGGTTAAGTATACGTCATTTGTTTTTGACCGGATTTCAGTTCCGCATTTCGCAACCTTCCGCAGTATCTGCTCGTTTTAGGCTTTAGTTAAAATCAGGTTATTGTATATGAAAAACGGTATTTCTACGAACGGTAAATCGACTTTTGAGACAAGCCTTGAGTATCTTGAAGCCAAGAATCGGTGGGAAGAACGTGATGCTAAAGGCAAGACGACCGGTTGGAAGCATACGACATTATCGGGCAAACCGCTTGATACACTTTACACTCCGAAGGATAGTACCCCACATGACTTCGAGGAAAAAATTGGTTTTCCGGGAGATTATCCTTATACACGTGGCATTCATCCCAATGGGTATCGCGGCAAGGTCTGGACGATGCGGCAATTCGCCGGATTCGGATCACCGGAAGATACGAATTCCAGATTCAAGTATTTATTAGCTCATGGTCAGACCGGACTTTCAACAGCGTTCGATCTTCCGACACTGATGGGGCGCGATGCCGATGATCCGTGGAGCGAAGGTGAAGTGGGAATCTGCGGCGTAGCGATTAGTTCGTTGAAAGATATGGAAAAACTTTTTAGCGGCATTCCACTTGGAGAAGTTTCCACTTCAATGACGATCAATTCTCCTGCTGCGATGATCTTCGCATACTACTTATGTGTTGCCGATAAACAGGGCGTGCCGTATTCAAAACTTCGGGGCACATTGCAGAATGATATTTTGAAGGAATACATTGCGCAAAAAGAATTTATCTATCCACCTGAACCTTCGATGCGTATCATCGTCGATATGATAGAATTTTGCACGAAGGAAGTGCCTCAATGGAATCCCGTTTCGGTTTCTGGCTATCATATTCGTGAAGCAGGTTCGACGGCAGCTCAGGAATTAGCTTTTACCTTAGCCGATGGTTTTGCTTATGTCGAGCATTGCATTGCGCGTGGAATGGATGTTGATGATTTTGCTCCGCGCATTTCACATTTTTTTAATTCGCATATTGATTTCTTCGAAGAGATCGCAAAGCTTCGCGCTGCCCGAAGAATTTACGCCAAACGTATGAAAGAAAAATACGGTGCGAAAAATCCGAAATCCTGGACACTCAGATTTCATACTCAGACTGCAGGATGTTCGCTCACTGCACAGCAGCCTGAAAATAATATTGTCCGTACGGCGTTCGAAGCCATGGCAGCAGTTTTAGGCGGCACGCAATCGCTCCATACAAATTCGATGGACGAGACACTTGCTCTTCCATCAGAGAAGGCTGTGAAGATAGCACTTCGCACTCAGCAAATTTTGGCATACGAAACAGGTGTCATTAATACTGTTGATCCCCTTGGCGGCTCATACTTTGTAGAAGCTGAGACCGATCGGCTCGAAGCAGAAGCTTATGCGTATTTCGATAAGATCGATGCTCTTGGCGGAGTTATCGCCGCGATCGAAGCCGGATTTTTCCAACGAGAAATAGCCGATGCAGCATACCGCTACCAGATCGAACTCGATAAGAAGGAAAAATATATAGTCGGCGTCAATGAATATGTCGAGGAAAATGAAAAGATCACTATTCCGATATTACAGATCGGAGCGGAAGTTGAGAGAAATCAAGTTAAAGAATTGAAAGAGCTAAAAGCAAATCGTTCTCAGGCTGCAGTTGATGAACGAATTGATGAGATCAGAGCGGCAGCTTTCGGACATACAAATCTAATGCCCATTTTCATTCGTGCCGCAAATGATTATGTAACGCTCGGCGAGATGATCGATGTTCTAAAAGTACCGTTTGGAGAGTATCAGGAGGCAGTAGTATTTTAATTACGGAAAGATCCTAATAGGTCAAAAACCAAGCTCTTCATTTTGTAGGAGTTAATCTGCCGTATTTTTGTCTTAATGAAGATACCACATTTTATTCGCCTCATACGCCCGAAGCAATGGATCAAGAATCTATTCGTTTTCGCTGCTCTCGTTTTTTCGCACCATCTTTTCGAATGGGATTATGCAAAATCTTCGCTCATAGGTTTTTCCCTTTTCTGTGCAACAGCAAGTACGATCTATATCATCAATGATATTATAGACCGTGACCGCGACCGATTGCATCCCAAAAAGAAACACCGGCCTATTGCAAGCGGCAATATCAGCGTTCCGAGTGCGATCAGTATGGCGTTCATTGTTTTTGGAATTGCAATTCCTGTCGTCTTTAATCTTCCTTATAAATTTGGTTTTTGTCTGGCATTTTATTTTGTGATGAATCTATCCTACAGTCTTTTCTTAAAAGATGTAGTTCTTGTCGATGTTTTTATTATTGCTATTGGTTTCATGCTTCGGGTTGTAGGCGGAGCTTTTGTGATTGATGTGCCTATCAGCTCATGGCTCATTTTGACAACGATGTTTCTGTCACTTTTCCTTGCTGTTGCAAAACGCAGAGGTGAATTAGTAATGCTCGAAGCTCAGCTTGAAGAAGGAAAAAAACCTTCTGAGTCCACTCGAAAAGTCCTTGAACATTATAGCATTGATTTCGCCGAACAGCTTTGCACGATCTGCGCTGCTGGTTCTGTGATAAGCTACGCGCTTTATACAGTAAGTGATCGCACCGTAAAAATATTTGGAACGGAGAATCTCGTCTTTACTACTCCATTTGTTCTTTATGGGATCTTCCGCTATCTCTATCTTTTACATAAGAAAAATATGGGGGAGAATCCTACGGAGGTGGTTCTTACCGATGTTCCGATGATTCTCAATTTTATCGCGTATGCTATTGCAATGTTCTTTATTATTTACTTTCACTAAGAGTGAATATCGCGAAAGCAATCCGCCGCAATCAAATTGAAGGAGGGCTAATCCTTTTAGGAATTCTCGTTTTGTTGATTCAATTTGTTGTGACGAAAGATTTTCTTTCAGATGGCGGCATAGATCATACTACGATCATCGGTGCACCTCTGGATGATACGTATATCCATTGCAGATACGCAGAAAATCTGCGAAGTAGAAAAGGGTATACATTTAATCCTGTGATCAACACGGATGACTCACTAAATAGGATTTCAAGTTCGCGAACGGTAAGTGCTGATACTTCTCCGCTTTGGGTTGCTCTTATTGCGCTCGGAGGACTATTTGCAAAACATCTCGATCTGATAGCTATTATTCTATCGGGGATTTTCTATTTATTCCTGAGTCCTATGATGTTTAGGTTATGTCGGTACACATTTGTACAGCCATATTCCTGGAGTATTGTTGCAGGAATTATTACCGTTCTTTCCTCCCGGTTAGTTTGGGCGTCGGCAAGCGGCATGGAAGTAACACTTGCTTGCTTCATTACCCTTTTCGTCTTTCGCGAGCATCTAATGCGCCGTCAGTCCCGAGCTACTATGCGGATGAGGGAAGGATTCTTGCTCGCTCTCGGTATTGCCGCAAGACCTGAATTAATGTTTTTAGCTTTTCTGTTTTTAATTGATTGGCTTGTCGTTGGAATTCAGCAAAAAAATGGGCTTCAGGATCTGGTAAAAGGTAAAATAATTTTTCTCATTTGTGCTCTACCTATTTTTCTCATTCCATATTATGAGCGCGGCAGCTTGATCTATCACTCTGCAGTTGTACAGGGAGTGAAAATATCTTTTCTTCCCGATCCAGGATATTTATTTTTTGTATTAAAAGTTCTTGCTGGAAGTTTTTCAATTCCTATACTAGTGGCTTTCGCGGCTCCTGTATTTTTGCGAAAGCAGAAAGACGTAATTCTATTGAGTTTATTTGGATTCGGTCTGCCGATATTGCTTTCATTTATTGCTCCGCAATTCCGCCATCACGGCAGATATTTCTTTGAAGTATTTCCTATCTTGATCATCCTTGGTATTTTAGTTTCGGTTAAATTCTTTTCAGACAAAACCAAAAGCAAACCTCTCAGATATATTCAAATTGCGTTCCTCATTGCAGCATTGATCGGGGCATGGCGGGGAGTTTTACTTTCAGCAGAATCAGTAACGAACATTAATGATCAGCATCTTGCTTCAGTTTCATGGTTGCAAGATAATATTTCTTCGAATAATAAACTTGCTGTCGATGATGTAGGCGCTATTGGGTATTTCACGAAAGCTCAACCTATTGATCTTACGGGACTTATCAGCCCGGAATTCTATCCGCTGCAACATGATCAAAAACTTGTTTGGCATGAAGCGAGAAAGCAGGGAGCAAATATTTTTATTATTTATACAAGATTAAATCCTTCGTTTTATGAATATGCAAAAGACTCTCTTGAACTTATTAAAGAATTCCGAGTTCGTCCGCCGCTTGTTGCAAGCGCTGATACCGTGATGTCAGTTTTCAAACTCAAGGGAGACGTTCATGCCGCTCGGTGAAAAAAAAGTTCGGGGGTTAACAGGATCGCTGCTTATTGCTGCCACACTTGTTACTCGGCTTCCTTTTATTTCACAGATGCTCTATGAATTCGATTCAATTGATTTTGCCGTCGCTACGTTCCGTTTTTCTCTGGAACAAGTTACACCGCACTTCCCGGGTTATATTCTTCATATCCTCTTTGCGAAATTCATTCTTTTATTTATCAGCGATGTAAATCTTGCATTTGTTATGATTAGTATTTTACTTTCCATCGGTTCTGTATTATTTTTATGGAGAGCCGGCGTGCGACTTCGGGGTGAAAGGGTTGGAGTCATCGCCGCTGTTCTTTGGCTTCTCACTCCGCTTTTTTGGTTCTACGGTGAAGTAGCTAGTGCTTATGTGTATGAAGCATTTTTTGCAAGTGCATTTCTTTATCTTGGAATATCGTTGCTAAGAGATCGTAATAATAAATGGTTAGTATATTTTCTTTTTGTTGCACTTTCACTTGCAACAGGCGCAAGACAATCGAGCGTTATTTTTTTTACCCCATGTCTTATTTATATATTATGGAAAACCACACAGCCCCTTCGGATATTGTTTCAAGGGACCATGCTTTTTTTACTGATTTCTTCAGTATGGCTTGTAATTTTATTTTCCTACAGTGGAGGAGTAGCTAAATATTTTTCTTTAGAAGAAAGCCAAACTATTTACCGTTCACAATCTATTCTCTTTGGTAATTCCTTTGCTGCTCACGCTGTAGTTATTGGGAAAGTACTCGTGTCTCTTTTGATTGCTGCTCTTCCATTTGTGATGATCTTTCTTGCCTCTTTTTTACAATATTGGAGAAGAGTCGGTGCATTTAACAGATCACAATTTCCTAAGCCGTCTTTTCGTTTTGTTGCATTGGTAGTCCTGCCCCCATTCCTTTTTTATTTCGGGGTTTATTTTATGAAGGCAGGATATTTATTGAATATTCTGCCAAGTTGTGCGCTCATCGCCGCTGTACTCCTTGATCAGATGGCGATCTGGCGTGCAGAGAAAATAAAACGTGCATCAGTTGATAAATTATTATTGACTCGTCCTATTATTACTTTCGCCACGATCAGAAATGTTGTTTTGGTAGTTTGTTTTGATCTCATTATTTTTCTTGCTCCTTTTCCATGGACTTCTCGTGAATATTTTGATAATAGCTTTACCTATGATTCATTCAATGCAGGAATTATCCAATCCAGCGGTCTTTTTTTAAATAGGTTAGCGGCTTTTAGTAATGTGTACGGAGTTAAAAATATTGATCTGCTCCATGAAGAAGTTTTTGCTGCGATCCAGTGTGAAGCAGCAAAGCCTTCAGATCTGATTCTTCTTGATACCTGGTGGCATCGCTGGGGATATTATTATCTTCCCGGAAGCACGATATATGATATCAGAGATTTCCCTGCAAATGATTCCCTTTGGATCGGCAGATCGCAAAGCTACGATCGGAAAGTTATGGAAGAAAGAGTTATTAAAATCTCGACACGTAAAAAAGTTTTACTTCTTCTTCGCGAAGATCATCCGGCATATTCGGAAATTGCGAAGCAAGTACATCTCGAAAAAATTTCTTTGCCGCCATATTTAGATATGTATAGAATCACTGACGAACGTTTTTCATTGCAATGGAAAAACGTCAGATTCATCAAGGAATAGTCTTTAATTGGGCAGGAGTCCATTCACCGGTAGCAGGATTAAGCCGCATCCATCCACCATTCTCGGGAATATTTACTTCCTCTTTCCCGTCCTTATCAATGTCATTAATGAATCCTGAGAATTCTTTCAACGCAATGACAGAATCATTTTTCAGATAAATAATTTTATTTGATCCGGAGGGCAGACCTTGGATCGTATTCGGGATGAGAATAATTTGAGTAGATGAATCCGAAGAAATATGAACTGAGCGGCCCTCGGAAAGATATTTCCCCTGAAGTGATAGATGGATCGTATCGTGATACCCTTCAAGCCACATCATAATATCTGTAATGCCGTGACGAATATCTTTGAACTCTCTTCGCGCCGTATCTACAGGTGATTCGCTTTTTTCAAAGATCACAAGCATCCTATCGGACTTTGAATTATTGCGCAGCGCTACCTTAATGGTGTGATTCAAGTGTGCATCATAACGCCAGATAAATTCAGTGCCGATAAGGAGAGCAAGAAAAAGTAACGAGAGAATGATATATATTGCTCTCGTTACTTTTTTCTTCGAACTGGTTTCCGTCATCGACTGCCTTCTCTGTTTGCCGGACGGGGACGATTGGAGCGGCGTTGATTATTGCGATTGCCGCCGCCACCGCCATTACCTCTTCCCCTGTCGTTGTATCCATTTTCTTTGCGGCGGGGGGTTACGCCATTTTGTGAAGGAGCTTCAACTGCTTCCACGACGGGCTTCTGACCGAGGTATTCAGGCGTTACATCTTTTCCGGAAGAATCTATGAAACGGAATTCGTCTCCGCGAAGTGATTCGTCATTCATGAGTTTTGCGCGAACATGAGTCCGCCATTTCATTTTAACCCACGGAGATAAAAATCCCTGCGTAAGCGGTTCATGCAGAAGCGGATGAACTTTGAGTGAAAGCGAACCACCGGGACCTTCGGTTTTAAATCTTTCAAGCCAGCGCTCGATCTGATGCAGCACACTTGATTGCGATACTAACATTCCTGTTCCTCCGCATGCCGAACATTGGTCACTCATCGTTTCACCGAGGGATTGACGGATTCGCTGACGCGTGATCTGCATCAAGCCAAAATCGGTAAGCGGTAAGATCGAAGATTTTGCACGGTCGCGGCGCAATTCCTTCTTCATTTCATCATAGACTTTCTTTTTATTACGCTCATCGATCATGTCGATGAAATCGACAACGATGATGCCGCCGATATCGCGAAGGCGCAATTGCCTTGCGATCTCACGCGCTGATTCAAGATTGGTTTTCAGCGAGTTCAACTCCTGTTCGCGCCGTGCTGCGTAACGGCCGGAGTTCACGTCAACGACAACCATCGCTTCGGTCTTTTCAATAAAAAGATAACCGCCTGATGGCAGCAACACCTTACGCGACATGGTCTGTTCGATCTCTTCTTCTATTCCAAGCGCATCAAAGACTGGAGCAGGCTCTTTATATTGCTCGACCGTTCCGGCAAGATTCGGAGAAGCCCATTGGATATAATCAAGAACTTCGCGATACATCTTTTTGTCGTCCACAACGATCTTTGTAATATCATTGCTAAAGAGATCCCGGAGTACACTATTAGTAATATTCGTATCCTGAAAAGCGACGATCGGCGGCTCTTTATCCTTGATCTTTTTCTGGATCTCGTTCCAATCATTTAATATATTTTGCAGATCTTCACGAAGAGCGGACTCTTCTTTATTTTCTGCAACCGTGCGAATGATCACGCCGACATCTTTCGGTTTCAGTGAACGAATAACTTTACGAAGTCTACGGCGCTCACGAACAGAGAATACTTTTTTACTGATTCCGATTCCCGGTTCAAAAGGGACGAGTACAAGAAATCTTCCCGGTAACGATATGCGGCTTGTGACGCGTACTCCTTTATTAGCAAATGCTTCGCGCGTTACCTGAACGAGGATATTCTGACCCGGTTCAAGATCGATATTCGATACTTCAAGTGTTGAGAAAGCGCGGCGTGGTCCCTTGGGCTGGCTGGGCTTATTCTCGCGCCGTGGTTCAGGACGCGGGCTGCCGTCATCTCCTGCGCTTTTGAGACGTAGCTGCGGAGGTCCTTCAAGCGCTCCGACAGGGATAGATTCTTCGCCGTCATCTTCATCGAATTCGTCGTCCTCGGAGTCATCATCGTCATCATGCATATCTGCATCGGCGAGGAATGACATCGAGCCGTCAAACGAATCACCTACATCGGAGAAATGCAGGAAAGCATCCTGAGCAAGCCCGACGTTGATAAAAGCAGCATTCATACCCGGAATAACTTTAGCGACCCTGCCAAGAAATATTTCACCGACATGGCGGATAGTCTCGGGATTTTCTACGAATAGCTCGACAAGTCGTCCGTTCTCGGTGATGGCTATGCGGACTTGATTTTCCTGGCGGGCATTAATTACGATTTCTTTCCGAAATTGATTCATAACAGTATAATACATATTCCCTCATACAGTAAAGCATAAGAGAGGTGTTAAGTGTAAACCCTGTTATTATTTCTCGGATGAAGTTACGAGGCAGACGTAAGGTTACGTCCGGTTCAACCCTGATGTTCGAAGGCGTGATAACTGCCGTCGCACGGAAGGTTTGGAAGTCCTGATCAAAGATGGTGGTAAAAACGAAATTCGCAAGTAAGGTAAAAGACGCTGCCCGCAGCGGCGGAGAGCGGATATTCGAAGATGCTCCGGTTGATTGAGATCGGTGGAGTAAATTCTATTTATGATCAGGACGCGCGGCTGCATGAACCGGAAAAAACCGGTGCAGAAGGCGAAGATCACAATGGGCAAAAACACTTGCACTATTAGAATAGATAGATATCTTATGATCGGATTTTCCCAGTGTCTGTTCCCTCCAACGAGGAGGAAAAACAAACTCTGTGAACTTTGCTAAGCGTGCCGGAAGTCATTCAACTCTTTTAAGATCATGCGATCCGGACTTATCTTAGACTCACTTTTCATCATTTGGCTTTGCTCCGGACAACAAGTGCGGACTGAGCCAAAATAACAGGTTATTAAAAAAAATTGTCAATTCTGTGCGATGATAAAAGCTCTAACCTCTTAAAAAAAAGATAGTTACACAATTACTTCTCCACCAGCAACTATAGGTAAAACAACTTCTTAGGATAAAGAATCCATGAAAATTTATGTTGAATTCTAATAAGGCAACAAAAAAAAATGGGACCAAGCTGACCACGTCACACATAAACAATTGCTGAGAGCTGCTTCCTTCCGGACCTGACTCGGTTGGGCACGTTCACATTGCGTAGGACTTGGTCCCAAGACCTTGTACTATCAAAAAAACAATAATTATTGGGGAAAACAATAATTATTGGGGCGGAAAAACAGGAGCAGTGCAGTTGCGGTTCCGCCCAAACTCAAAAGGTTGTTATTTTTGCTCTGCTCCGGGAGTCATGAGCTTCGGATCGAGCTTTTCTATTTTGATATCTGCAGGAATACTATATATAGCATCATCGAGTTTTTCAGCATCAGCTTTTGCGAATTCATTTGTAAGTTGAGTAACGCCCTTGATTTTCATTTCCATGCGCACCTGCGCGTATCCGCTTTTAAAAAGCTCGATAAGAGCATCGGATTTCACACCGGTGTTTTTCATTCCTAACTCCGTACATTTTCTGATCGCTTGTGAAATATCCTTTGGAAAGTCTTTGGTTAACCAAATATCCATTTGCTGAGTTGAATCGATCATAATCGTAAAGAGTTCACAGTTATAGCGGGAGATCTTTTGTTTTTTTCCTGTTGCTTTCGGTAAGAGAACGGGCATGTGCATTTTCTGTATTGCATCATCCATCAATGACTGATCGATCTGCATTCCATGCTTCTGTGCTTCCATGACGATGGTTTGTGTACCGGTCTTTGTATCAGTATAGATAAGCACTTTACCGTTTTTTGGATCGTCAGCAGTTTGAAGTACATTATCTCCTTTGACGAGGTAGATCATCTTGATCTTTTGCTCTCCCATCGTCGGAGATGACATCAGCATTGTAATTTCGCCCTCAAATGCCTGAGCATGAATGCGGGAGGGAATTATTGATATGAAAGTCAGGAGTATGACTATAACTAATGAGTATCTTGTACTTTGGCGCATAAATATTAATAATAATATAATTGTATTAAAGTAAACGCTTGTTTTTTTCTTAAAGTGCCAAAAGAGTAGGGCATGAGTGAGGTGCTTCGTTTTATTAAGTCATTCCGATGGAGCCCCCTGAGGTTTTGAGAGAAGTTTTTTTACATCTATAGTATTCCACGTCGGTTTTTTGCCCTTTGAGAAAAATAATCAGTTCAAAGTGACATGATAATTCAAATTCAGGGCGACTGAGAATGAATCAAAAGCAAAATATTAATGTATCTTAATCTTCAAAATTTATCTGAGTTCAATTTGATTCTGCATGTTTAAGAATAAAGCACTGATTCCGATCTTCATTGTTGTCTTCGTAGATCTTCTCGGCTTCTCTATCATTTTGCCGCTGCTTCCGTTCTATGCCCTGAAATTCAATGTCAGTCCGGAGATGATCGGGATGATCGCAGCAGTGTATTCCGTCTGTCAATTCGGCGCCTCACCGATTTTAGGAGCGCTTAGTGATAGATATGGCCGGAGGCCGGTTCTAATTTATTCGCAATTCGGTTCGATGGTTGGGTTCTTGCTGCTGGCGCTTGCAGGAAATATCTGGATCATTGTTTTATCAAGAGTGGTTGACGGAATCAGCGGAGGAAATATCACGATTGCCTCAGCGTATGTTGCCGATGTCAGCGAACCGAAAGACAGAGCTTCGGCGATGGCAATGATCGGTGTTGCCTTCGGACTCGGTTTTTTATTCGGTCCGCTTATCGGAGGCGAGCTTTCAGCGGCATGGGGAATATCTGCTCCGGCTTATGCCGCAGCATTCTTAGCTTGTACGAGCATGACTCTTTCCATATTCTATCTCAAAGAGCCTGTAGTCCATCGTACGCTGAGTGAGCGCAAGCGCGGACTTGGCTATTACACGGAAGCATTTAATTATTTGAAAATCAAAAACCTTCGGACGATGCTCATCATTTTCTTTTTCTTTGCGCTTCCATTTTCATTGTATGTTTCGATGTTCTCACTCTATGCTCACCTTGAATTAAGTTTTAATGAGCGCGAAGTGGGGCGTTTCCTTGCGTACGTCGGACTTCTCGGGATTATCTGGCAAGGCGGAGTCATACGACCTCTTGTAAAAAAGATAGGCGAATTATCCTTGCTCCGGTATGGGCTTGCGGCAATGTCTCTGGGGTTGCTTGGTTTAGTACTTGCTGATAATTGGCAGCAGCTTGCCATAGTAGCGCTTGTCTTTTCTTTCGGCACCGGAGTAACACGGGTCGTACTTTCAAGTCTTGTAAGCCAGATGGCACCGCCGGATAAAAAAGGCGGCGTGATCGGAGTATCATCGAGTATCGAAAGTTTTACGAGAATTATCGGACCTATTCTCGGCGGCTGGATATTAGGCACGATCCATCCGAATTACATAGGCTATATCGGCGGAGCAATGGCAGCCGTAGGTTTTTGGCTTGCCTTTACCGTGCATCGCGATTCAAAGAAACTGGAATCTGAGATGGTTGTGGATTAGGATTTATTGCTTTCTTTGGAGCGTTGATAATTACATGAAATTTAACATTACGATTTATAAGGATGAGGACGGGATGTTTATTGCGGAATGTCCTTCAATACCCGGCTGTATAAGTCAGGGGAAGAGTGAAGAAGAAGCTCAGGAAAATATTCAGGATGCCATTCGGGAAACTCTTGAAGTTCGAAAAGAGCTTGGTCTGCCTTTGGTTATATCTACAAGAGAAGTTGATGTAGCAGTATAATAATGCCTTCGATTCCCTTACTCCGTCCGAAAGAAGTGATTTATGCATTCGAAAAACTTAGCTGGCAGGTTGTTCGTCAAAAAGGAAGCCATATTATTATGACGAAAAAGGGCAGCATTGCTACGCTTTCTATCCCCAATCATTCTGAAGTTGCCCGAGGTACATTGCGGGATCTTCTTAACCGGTCAGGTGAGTTGACAGAGGAATTTTTAAAGCATCTTTAATTGAGACACTGCATACGCAGCCACCCCTTCCTCGCGCCCGACAAACCCTATCTTTTCACTCGTTGTGGCCTTTACTGAAACTTGATCAATTTTTATTCCCAAAGCACCAGCAATATTTTTTCTCATAGCATCAATATGCTCGCGAAGTTTTGGTCGCTCAAGAACAATAGTTGAATCAATATTAATTATTTCAGCACTTTTTTCTTTTATCATCGCTCCGGTCTTTTTCAGGAGTTCAATGCTGTTCGCATTTTTATATTGCGGGTCGGTATCGGGAAAATGCTTACCGATATCTCCCAAAGCAAGTGCTCCGAACAGGGCATCAATAATGGCATGGATCAGCACATCGCCATCGGAATGGGCAACTGTGCCAAGCGGAGCATCCGGGAAATCAACGCCGCCTAAGATCAGGCTTTCGCCAGGGGCAAGTTTATGAACATCGTAACCGAAACCGATCATATTCAATTGTGATTAAAGTTTTAGAACGTTTGGATTGTTTGGAGTGGTTCGCACCGTCGTTCGTCAGTCGTCCATCGTCTTTCGTCATCATTTTTTCAATTACCCGACGAAAGACGATCCACGAATAGTGAACTCAGAATCGGAATTTATTTGTTGCCCTGTTTCCTGAAGTATTTTTGTATTCTAAATATTCACACGTTTCGAACCGAAAGATGTTGTTTCGCCAAAAAGTTGTTGAAGGAATTGCCGACGCGCTGAGCGGAATTGCCCTTGTAGGCAAGAAATTGCGCGGACGTACTGATGCATCCGTATTGGTTTTTCAATCTACGGGCAAAGCAACTGATGCGCCTTTAGTAGAGATCAGCATGACCGAAAATGCTGAAAAGACGAATGTGATGATTCAATCTCCACTCGGTTTGGTGGAATTAAATGATGTCGAAGAAGTCCGTTTATCTGAATCAACGCGCGAAGTTGCATTCTTCGGCAAAACCCGCGGCGGCAAAATGACCATGGTGACGGTTAGCTCTGCCGGTGTCCTTCAGGTTTATGGAAATCTCGCCCCGTCACTTGGCTCGAAAGATCTTGCAAAACTTGAGCCTGAAGATCTGCGCGCGGCTATTGCTCTGAAGATCTTCAATGGTAAGGCTGCCGGATTTAAGAGATAATCTTTTATGGCTCTAAGGTTCAAAGCCAAACTTGAGTTTTCCTGTACTGCCTCGAAATCCGCTGCCAAAAAATATCCTCAATGGAAAGAATATACTCCGCTCCTAAAGATTGCCTCAAATGAAGTTATAGTTGCCGAACTTCCTGAGATCAGAAAAATGAAACTCGGAATTGTTTTACTAAGTGATGAAGAGCTTTTAGAGATGAACAGGAATGTCTTAGGGCATGATTTTTACACCGATATCCTGACATTCGAGATAGAGAGAAAAGGCACGGAGTTAGAGGCAGAATTATACTTTAGTTTGGATAGGGCACAGGAAAATGCCCTGCGCTATAAAGTATCATTGCGGAACGAACTTGCCCGTCTTGCGATTCATGGAATGCTCCATCTTGCCGAATATGATGATAAAACATCAGAGGGAAAAAGGAAAATGAGGGAGAAAGAGCAAGAGTTCATAGATATGGTAGGCGCAGGGCTTTAGCCCGCGAACGCTTGAA
>JANYLL010000151.1 GCA_025357895.1 Ignavibacteriota bacterium | reverse complement strand
CCAGCCGGCAGTGCCGCCCGGAGGCATTCCGCCTTTGCCGCCGCCAACTCAGCAACATTAAAACTATCATTCCAGAAATTCATGAATATCCGCGAACTTGCATCGCTTTTGGGTGTAACTGATATTGAGAATACATCAGGTAATGAGGAAATAACCCATGCAGCTACGATCAGTGAAGCAGGCGCAGGTGCGATCACGTTTATTTCAAATCCTGTGTACGAAAAGTTCTTCCTCACCACAGGAGCTTCTGCAGTGATAGTCGGGATGTCATTTGTTATTCCCCGTGAGCAGACCAAAAAAAAAATACCCGCTCTTTTCAGAGCACAGGATCCATACTCTACATTTGCTAAGATGCTGGGTATATTTAATACCCGAAAAAATATATTTAAAGAAAAAATTCATCCAAGCGCTGTAATTAATTCACCTGCACGTCTTGATCCTTCGGTAATTATCGGCGCACATTGTTTTATCGGTGATGATGTTGGTATCGGCGAGGGATCGGTAATTCATCCCGGAGCTATCATTTATGATGGCACCGTGATCGGAAAGAATGTGGTTATCGGAGCGGGTACGGTAATAGGCTTCGATGGCTTCGGATATGCTCCCGAACCCGGAGGACGATTTCGGAAAATTCCGCAGATAGGAAATGTGATCATTGAAGATGATGTCGAGATCGGCGCACTTTGCACGATAGACCGTGCAACAATAAGCCATACAATTATCAGGCGCGGAGTAAAACTCGATAACCTTATTCATATTGCGCATAATGTTGAGGTCGGAGAGGATACGGTGATCGCTGCACAAACGGGAATTTCAGGTTCGACGAAAATAGGAAAAAGAAATCAGATCGCCGGACAAGTAGGAATGATCGGGCATAGTATAACCACCGATGATGTCATCATCATTGCACAATCGGGAGTTTCAAAATCGCTCACAAAGTCCGGCACATATTTTGGTGCACCTGCCAAAGAATTCAGAACAGCATTACGCCAGGAAGGTGCGCTGAGGCAATTGCCTGAGCTTCTGGAACGAGTAAAAGAATTGGAAGAAAAACTTCGTGATAGAGAAAAAAAATAAATTCTTCTTTAGTGGGACAGATATCAGTCCGTCCTTACTTCACACAATAATAAAAACTAAACTGACGGACTAAAGTCCGCACTACTAGTATATACGTATGTCATCGATTACCCAAGAATACCAAACTTTAAAATATTCCGTTGAGTCTTTTGTTGCGACGATAACGATCGATCGCCCGGAGAAGCTCAATGCTTTAAGCTCTTCGGTCCTCAATGATCTTCGTCATTTAGTAACCGATCTTCGGGTGCGTGATGATGTGCGCGCTGTGATCATTACCGGAGCAGGAGAAAAAGCATTTGTTGCCGGAGCTGATATTGGCGAGCTTGCTTCGTTAAATGATTCTGAGGAAGGCAGAGAATTCTCACAGAACGGTCAAGCAGTTTTTAGTCTTATCGAATCATCTCCGAAACCTTTCATTGCTGCAGTAAATGGTTTTTGTTTAGGCGGCGGTTGTGAATTAGCGCTTTCCTGCCATATTCGTATTTGTTCGGAGAATGCGAAGTTTGGCCAACCGGAAGTTAATCTTGGCATCATTCCCGGTTACGGAGGCACGCAGAGGCTTACCAGAGTGCTCGGAAGAACCCTTGCTACGGATCTGATCTTAACAGGAAGGCAGATGGATGCCCGTGAAGCTTTGGAGCAGGGAATGGTGGCACGTATCGTGCCGCAGGCTGATCTGCTCGGGCTTGCAAAAGAAATGGCGGCAACGATCGCTGCAAAAGCTCCGCTTGCAATTAGTGCAGCACTTGAATGCATTGTCGAGGGAATAGATGAATCGATCGAAGAAGGCTTAGGTCGTGAAGCAGAGCGATTCGGTCAGCTGACAACATCATCGGATTTTCACGAAGGGACCTCGGCTTTTCTTGAAAAAAGAAAAGCGCAATTTGAAGGGAAGTGATAAGAATTTAAAAATATTCTAAAAAAAAGTTTCTATGATTCCCAAAGAGCTTGAAGCATATTATGCAATGTATCTGTGTGATAATATTGGTTCACAGCGGCTCCTGATGCTGCGTGATTATTTTGGAAGTGCTGAAACTGCAATGACAGCATCAGCCTCGCAGTTGCAGAATATTACGGGCTTCGGAAAAATTATTGCCGGCGGCTTTATTGAAAGCCGGATGAATGCAATTGATACTGCAAAGAAACATTTAGATGAACTCCCTGAGAATGTACGCGTGATAACTTTTTATGATGCCGAATATCCCGAGCATCTCAAATCAATATATCAGCCGCCTGCTCTCCTGTTCGTTTCCGGTAATCCTCAACTGCTATCAGCGCAGCGCAACCTTGCCATTATCGGCTCGAGAAAAATGACCGATTATGGGAAGCGTTCGACAAAAGAACTTTGTAAAGAATTTGCAAAGCATGGAATTGTTGTAACCAGTGGTTTTGCAAACGGTGTTGATACCTGCGCTCATGAGGCGATCTTCGAAGCTGGAGGTGAGACCATCGCTGTGCTCGGATCAGGAATTAATGTGATCTATCCTGCGGCGAATAAGCCGCTTGCAAAAAAAATTTTGGAATCAGGCCGCGGCGCTATCATCAGCGAACTTCCTATAGGTGCACCGCCGGAAGCAAAAAATTTTCCGTGGCGAAATAGAATAGTGAGCGGATTAACACAGGCAAGTATAATTATTGAAAGCGAAGAAAAAGGCGGCTCTATGATAACAGCGGGTTTGGCGCTTGATCAGGGACGTGATATATTTTCTCTTCCCGGTGATGTATCCCGCCCGATGAGCCGGGGTCCGAATCAGCTGATATTTGAAAGCCGTGCACGCCTTTTTAGGAACGCGATGGATATTCTGGAGGTTTTAGGATGGGTTGAAAAACCGGGAGCAAAACTAAAAAGCCAGAAACGACCGGCAGCCACAAGGCCGGAATTAAGTTCAGCACAGAAGAAGATCGTTGCTATTCTTGATGAATCGGGCACAGCGCTCCATATTGACGAAATACTGGAGCGATCGGGTATGGAAGTTCAGGATGTGCTTGTGCGTCTGTTGGAATTAGAGTTGAAGGATGTTGTCCGCCAAATGGCAGGAAAGCACTTTTCAACGATTTTCTGAAAATAATTTAAAATAGTTTGTAACCTTTTGCCATCTCAGTTGTCTTTTAAAGGTGGGGACAACTTTTATTTTGTATTTTAGTAGCCCAAAACTCGCATCATAAGCACTTTTTAGTGAATTTGAGCTGTTTTCGCCACATTTGGGTTTACGGGATTACATAACTGATCTTTAGGAAGTTCTAAACCTCGGTTTTGTGTCAAAGTTTTCTATGAAATCATTGCATTTTTTTTTGTATTAACTAAATCAACCATTACGATGAAAAATCGGATACTCTCTTTCGCATTGTTGGCGTTTGTGGGTTTAATGCTCTTCGGAGTAAAGAACTCATCAGCGCAGGGCAACCGTCGCGGCGAGCCGAACGTCCTATCTACCGGCTACTATGTCGTGGATTCGGATGATAACGCTCCTCTTCCCTGGCGCCCGAATTATTTCTTTATAGATACGCTCTTTCAGAGCTTCAGCTGGTATCGCATCAAGAGCGGAGGTCAGCAGTTCTTCCCTGGTGACAGGGACCTTCATTATTTTTATAACCCAACAGGTCGCACATATAGCGGTAATCTGCCGGGTCAGGGTTGGAGCAATCCTTCAACGATGGATACGACAGATAATGCTATGGCAGGTCCGATCCCTATCGGATTCACATTTAATTTCTACAATGACGGTCCCAACAATGGCGGCTATGATAGCTTATTCATTTCGTCGAATGGTTATCTCGGATTCCGTCCTCGTGCTGAGGCATGGGCAGGAACTCCGGCATTATACTCGAGCAATGCAAATCCGGATTTAGTTAAAGGTATCGGAGGCAGTTCTGTCAAAGCAGCTATTTGCGCATTATTTGCCGATAATGATTTCCGTGCAAGCGGCGATACATCTAAGGTTTATATTCGCACAAGCCCGAGTCAGGATTCATTCTTTGTAAATTATTATAATCTTCGTATTCGTCCATCAGCACCGAATGCTGTTGAACCCGGTTCAGGCCGTGAGAATCTCTTCATCAAAAAGATGCAGATCGTTATCACTCGTCAGGATTCGAGCATCCAGATCAACTACGGTTCATTCTCCGGGACGATCCTTGGATTCCCTCCTGTTCCTGCATACCGTGTGTTCCAACGTAACTCAACTATCGGTCTTATCAATGCTGCAAGGACTGAAGCGACGTCAGTGAACTACGGTTCTCATGCCGGCAAAGGACGTTGGGATGCTATCAATGCAACCTGCCGCGCTTGTAACAAAGACTTCCGTCAGGCAGGACAATGGGCTGTAAAATTCAAACGGTGGCACAATGTTGTTCGCGCAATCTCTGTGGATTTTCCAACGAGAAATTATGAAGTCTGTTTGAGCACAACTGTTAGTCCAAAAGGTACATTCCAGAATGTTGATAATGTCAACCAGCAGACCTTTAAGGCTAAATTCCAGATACGTAATGTCGTAACCGGAACTGCTGTTTACGGACGTACTTTCTGTTTGAACAATATGCTTCCGGGAGAAAAGCGCTCAACGAAGGATGGCGATTTTACTCCTTATTCTACAAATCCAAATATTCTTAATGAACTCGGTACGTTCAACGCATGTGCTGTTGCAACCACATATGATTGCAATGACAGCTACATCGGCGACGTATGGCCGTTCGATGATACGGTATGTGTTCAGATCTTTGGTATTCGTACTACACGACTACCTTTTAATGATCCTTCTGATGGATACAGCACTACACAGCTTGGTGACATTCCTGATCAGACAAAATGGATCTCGATCGGTGCTCAGGTTTCCGATGGAGATGCTGTTACTTTTGATCCGCCGCCACCAAGATATCTGCCTCCGACAGGCGGCGTAGGACCAAATGGTTATCTTGATCCTGTTATTCACATGGATCGTCAGGATATCAATGGTAATCCTTACGTCGGTACAAAGCAGGGGGATACCGTCCTTTCTTTCCCATTCGATCTTTTAGGTCAGACAAAAGCATCGCTTGCTTTCAGCTACCAGAGAACCGGTCTTTACCAGTTCCCTTGGTTGTGGGATGCGCAAACTCTCGTAGGACCGGAAAAGACGATCTTATTTGCAAACGGATCAGTTGCTCAGGCAGGTGATTCACTTATTGTTGAATTTAAAAGACCGACTGAGCCTGCATGTAATCCTTCTTCTTCAGGATGGGTACAAGTTGGGCAGATCGATGGCGGCAATGACTTCGAATATCAGAAGTTCGCGATCCGTCTTGATAAATTCACCACTCCGACATTCAATTATTTCACAAATAATTTCCGTTTCCGTCTGCGCTTGAAAGCCAAAGATGACGGAGCGTATCCGCCGGATGACGACGGAGATGATTTCTATGTGGATAATATTTCACTTCAAGTACCGCGCAAACCGGAGATCGAAGTCATGTGGGTACGTGTAGTATCTCCATACACACATATCCCTGCATCACAGGCTACTTCACTTCCGATCTATGTACACGTAGCTAATAACTCTACGGATGTTGCGATCGCTTTCCCTGTTCGCGTTCAGATCCTTGATGCGAATGGCAATACATTATATTGGGCTATTGAAACAGTTACCTCCTTACGTGGCGGTACTGATTCAACCATCCTGATGCCGAACTGGAATGCTCAGAATGCAACGACAGGCGGACAATTCACCGTCCATGCCTTCCTTGCTTCGAGTTCTTATGATTCCTATACACAGGATAACGGTACATTCACGAATTTCTGGCTTGATGTCGGCGCAGCCGGTGATCCCCCGGAATTCGCATTGGATGACGGTTCAAACGATTGGCCGGGTCTTGTTCAGGTTACCGGTGCCGGTATTGGATTTAATAATAACTCAGGCAGTTTCGCAATGAAATTCCGCCTTGCAGTTAAAGATACACTCTATGGTGTTCGCGTATTCTTCGCTAATGGTAACCAATCTCCGGATGCTATCAGGGTTTCGATCTTGAAGGGCAGCCCGAATAGTGGTGTACCGACCTGCGATACAGTAGGTGGCGGACAGATGCAGGATATCCGTAAAGGAAATCTCTTCAATCAATGGTGGCCGTACTACTTCCCGACACCGATCGTGCTTCCGGGTGGTAGTGGATCAGGAGCTGCTCAGGGTGTGTATTGGGCTTCTATCGGTCAGCTTTCTTTGGACAATATGTTCATGGGATCTGATATTTCCAGAGGCGGCGGACGCATACTTGTGACCGACCCTCAGACTCCGGTAATTCAAGCGATCTATCACGATCCATATGGTACGAACATCGCGGCGAACAACAACACCGGCGACGTTTCGACTTCATGGGCGATCGAGCGTACTGCTTCGAGCTGTGACTGGTCATTCTGGATGCCGCCAAATGGCTTCTGGCCTGTCAATAGTGCAGTTGCTGCAGCTTATAACCTTTACTGGGCAACGAGCATTTGTAATCCTTGCTCAACAGGATTCTTCGGACCTTCTTATTGGAATAAGGGCGGCGGTTACACGCCTATGATCCGTCCAATGGTAAGCCAGAGCGGAATGCTCCCTGTAAACTTCTCTACTCCGCTTACGGGTAAGGAAGTAAACGGTACGGCACTTCTCAATTGGTCTACAGCTCAGGAGAAGAATAACCAAGGCTTCTTCGTCGAGCGCCGCATTGCTAATCAGCAGGACGGTTTCTATGAGAAGATTGCTTTTGTTGACGGACATATCAATTCGAATACGCAGAACGGTTACGTCTATAATGATCGTAACGTTACTCCGGAAACATACACATATCGCTTGATCCAAATGGATCTTGACGGTTCACAGCACATTTCTAATACAGTAAATGTGACGATCGGTTCACCGGATGCGTATGTACTCGAACAGAATTTCCCGAACCCTTGCACGACAACGCAGATCAACTTCTCGTTGCCGCTCTCAGGACCAACGAGACTTGTTGTTTACAACTCGCTCGGTCAGCCTGTTCGCACTCTTGTTGACGGAAACGTTGGTCAGGGTACGCACATGGTGAAGTTCGATGGAAAAGATGATGCAGGTAATGAACTCGCTTCCGGAAACTATATCTATAGACTCCAGAGCGCTGACTTTACTGCAACACGCAAAATGACGCTTACAAAGTAATCGTCACTCATAACGTTTTCTTTAAGAACCCCCGCTTGAAAAAGCGGGGTTTTCTTTTAATAGGAAGTTTGAAACAGAAGTAACAAGCATCCGAAAAATTCGTAATTTTATTTTTATTTCGTCAATCCTATGAACCTATGAAAAAATTCCTATTTATATTTCTGTGTTCTTTCGCAATTTTCACTCCGATTGTTGCAATGGCACAATACGGTGCCGGCGGTGTTCATTTGCCGTGGGAGAGTCAAAAAGCTTCAGTTGGTCAAACCATTGGTTTGACTGATATCGAGGTCACCTACCATCGTCCTGCTGTCAAAGGAAGAAAGATATGGGGAGACCTCGTACCGTTCAACGGAGGCGATCCGATACCTTGGCGCGGAGGGGCAAATGAGAATACGACGATCTCGTTTTCAACGGATGTAAACATTGAGGGAAAACCTCTTGCTGCAGGCACGTATGGTTTACATTTTATTCCGGCAGAAAAAGAATGGATCGTAATCTTCTCAAGAAATTATACATCATGGGGAAGTTTTTCCTATGATAAAAATGAAGATGCATTGCGCGTTACAGTAAATCCGCAACTGGCAGATTTCCAGGAATTCCTCACGTATGAATTTACGAATCCTCAAACGGATAAAGTTCTAATGAATCTGCATTGGGAAAAATTGAAAGTCGGATTCACCATTTCGGTTAATGTCCATGACGTTGTTCTTGCAAGTATCAGACGTGAGCTTCGCAATACTCCGGGGTTCTCATGGGTTGCATACAATGAAGCGGCAAATTATTGCGCAGATGAAAATATTAATTATGATGAAGCAATAAAATGGGCGAATAGATCTATTTCGGCGAACGAAAATTTCAATAATCTTGAAACGCTTGGACAGCTACAGAAAAAAATGGGTAAAGCCGTGGAAAGTGAAAAAACGATGCAGCACGCAATGCTTATCGCAAAACCGATGGAGATAAACGGCTATGGAAGACAGTTACTCAGGGAAAAGAAAACAGAAGAAGCAATGAAATTCTTCGAATATAATTTAAAAAAGAATCCTGATGAATGGTATGTCTATGCAGGAATGGCGCGCGGCTACGAGGCAAAAGGGGATTTGAAATCAGCGATTGAAAACATGAAGATCGCACTCGAAAAGGCACCGGAGAGTTCTAAGCCTGGTATTAAAGCTGCGATGAAGCAGTGGGAGACGAAGTAAATAGGTTTAATTTTTATTATGTCATTGCGAGCACAGCGAAGCAATCTAAGATTCCGAAAGTGTCAGACATCTCCAGGATTTTAGATTGCTTCGTCGGACTAAAGTCCTCCTCGCAATGACATTTTATTTTAGCTGCTAATAATTCCTCTATCGGATCGGCGAATAAAATCAACGATACGCTGAACTTCAGGAATATTTAAATCATGATCGGCTTCGATCATGTTGATACCATCGGCAACATTTAATCCGCTATAGTAAATAAATTTGTATGCCTTTCTGATAGCCTCGATTTTTTCGGATGTAAATCCCCTGCGCTCTAATCCGATCCGATTAATACCACCGAAGCGTGCAGGCTGATCGCCAATGAGTGAATACGGCGGAATATCTTTCGTGACCATCAAACCCCCGCCGACCATTGAATATCCACCAACAAGCGTGAACTGATGCAAACCTGTGAGCCCGCCTATAATGGCGAACGATTCGACCGTTACATGCCCCCCAAGCTGTGCTGAATTGGAAAGAATGACATTGTCACCTATCAGGCAATCATGCGCAACATGAGTATATGCCATTGCTAAGCAATTCTTGCCAATACGCGTATAGCCATCATGAGTACCAGCAGCATAACTGCCGGAATGCTCTGTGGCGCGATGAACTGTAGCAAATTCACGAATTGTCGTTCCATCGCCGATCTCGGCGTATGTTTTTTCCGTACCTTTGAATTTCAGATCTTGCGGCGAGTTCGCGATCACAGCGGCGTGGTGGATCATACAGTTCGCACCGATCCTCGCACCATTTGCAATGTAGGCATGGTGATGAATCATCGTGTTATCGCCGATGATAACATCACCTTCTATAATTGCGTAAGGTCCGACTTGCGCATCTTTGCCGAACTGCGCCTTCGGATCAATGATGGCTGTTGGGTGGATTTGAATGGGCATTTAGAGGTGAGATGATAGGTTGGGAATAAATTATGAAGTCCAATGAACCCCTTGTTTCTTAAATATTGGAAAATATTCTTTCCAATTATGAAGTGTTTCGGGATCAAAATCGGCGCCATTAGGCCAGACAAGAATTTTCGTTTCAGGATCAATTCGCACCTGGTTGAATATCATTAAATCCTTCAATGGTGAGTATAACTCCCCTTGTAAAATTGGGAAAAAATCAATAATTTGTTCGCTGTCATCGTCGAACACCACCCGTAAAGTATAGGGTGCTACTATTTCAAAATCTATGATATCGTATAGCTCGTGCATTATTGTAATGGCGGAATAGGCTTTGGATTTTTCATATTGAATAACAAATTCCAGTCATTTTTCAATTCTTCTTGTGAAGTTCTGCCGAAGCTTCAACCAGTCTCTTTTGCGTCTTAGGCAATTCACTTTCATTAGTTCAATGGTGCCTAAGGAATAGACTGCCTTGTATTCGCCGTAGCGAGCGTGAAAATGTGGTGTATGGTGCGCAGAGGCAGGCTCCGCGAACATCTGTATCACGATCCCAAAAAATCTCGATAGCTCGGGCATTACTGCGCAGCCTCCTTATCAACTATCGCTGCCATAAGTTCTGCTTCGGCTACGAGTTGCCCGTCAACAAATGCCTGCCCGGCAAGCTGAAATGATTTACCTCTGTTGCGCAAAAGCTTCACTTCAAATATTAATTGATCGCCCGGAGTAACAGGTTTTCTGAATTTTGCTTTATCGATAGCCATGAAAAGCACAAGTTTCTTATCCGGTTCGCTCATTGAACCAAGCATCAGCATTCCTCCAGTTTGTGCCATTGCTTCTAATATCAATACGCCCGGCATTACGGGTTTCCCCGGAAAATGCCCTTGAAAGAATGGCTCATTATACGTAACATTCTTCAAACCGGTGATGCGTTCGTTGCCCGGCTCAAGATCCATTTCCAAAATTCTGTCTACAAGCAGCATCGGATAGCGATGCGGCATTGCTGCTTCGATAGCAGTAATATCAAATACCGGTGCACCGGGCGAATATTTTTTCAGATGCGATTTTTTTGCAAGCAGTGCGCGCAGCTTACGGGCAAACTCCACATTCGAAGCATGTCCGGGACGAGCTGCAAGTATCTGTGCCTGCATTGGAGCGCCGACAAGTGTCAGATCGCCAAGCAGATCGAGAAGTTTATGACGCGCAGGCTCGTTCTTGAAACGAAGGGGCTTATTATTCAGCGTTCCGTGCTTGCCTAAAATAACCGAGCCTTCAATATGCAATCTTTTTGTAAATTTATCAAGCTCTGCTTGAGTCGGATCGCCATCGACGATGACGATTGCATTATCAAGATTTCCGCCTTTAATAAGTCCCTGCTCGCGAAGCATTTCTACTTCATGCAAAAAACAAAATGTACGTGCCGGAGCAAAATCTTTAACGAATTCCTTTTCTAGAGAAAAAAGTCCTGTATGCTGGCTTCCTAAAGCGGGATTTTTATAATCGACCATGACCGTCATCCGGTAGTCATCTTTAAGCGGAAGGGCAACGATCTCAACTCCCTTTGCCTCGTTCGAAAAAGAAATGGTGCTGTCAATAACAAGATAGGTTCTCTGCGTCTGCTGTTCTTCGAAACCAGCTTCTAAAAGAGTATTGACATAAGGCTCTGCGCTTCCGTCGCCGATCGGCGGTTCATTTGCACTGAGTTCAATACGGACATTATCGATCTCAAGTCCTGCAACAGCAGCGAGTACATGCTCGACCGTATGGACGCTTGCGCCATTGTTTGAAAGCGTTGTACCGCGTGAGATATCTGTCACGAAATCAACAACTGCCGGAATTTCCGGCGAATCCTTCACATCTTTGCGGACAAAACGGATTCCGTAATTCTCCGGTGCGGGGTGAAATTCGATCGTGCTGGAATTTCCCGTATGAAGTCCGACGCCTTCAAGACGGGTGATTGATTTAACGGTTCGCTGGTTAATACGCATAGTTCTTCTTACAAAAATACACTTCTCCTACGGTCGCGGCATAAAACACATTTTTTAGCATTTCCATTAACATGGAAATAAAGAAATCTCTTTGCAACATAAGTGGTTAAAAGATGGGGAGTTCTTTGAAGTTACTCCGATTTTCCGTAATTTTGCTTATCTTTGTTAAAGAAAGTTGAGTATCCGCCTTGGCGGACTGCGAATAAAAGGATAAAGAACTATGAGTTCAGGACAAAAACATACAGTCGTCTTTCTATTTGGTTTATTAGCGTTTGCCGCAGGCTGCCGCCCTTCGCAGCAGACGCGGCGCAATACTGCTGCGAATTCTCGTACCAATGCCGCTTCGCAGACTTCGGGGAAGTCAATGGATTCGCTCTATATGGTGCAGAATAAGCTTCTGACGATCATTGATACGATGAGTAATGTTTTGGTGCAGGATAGATCGCGAATCCGCGATCTTGAGATCGAAGTCGCTAAACTCAAAAGCCTTTTAGAGCAGCAGCGAATGTTGGGAGCAGGCATTCCGCCTCCAAGTCCGCAACAAATTCAGTCTTCGCCAAACTATACTGCTCCCTCGCCCGCACCTCCTTCCGAGCAAAGTCAGCCTCAGCAGCAGCCCGCTTCATATCCGCCGAACGATAAATATAGCGCTGCCTTGAAATCATTCAATGACGGAAAATATATGGACGCTCTTACCTCGTTCGATGGGCTTTCACGAAGCGACCAATCATCTCCTTATGCTCCGAATTTCCTGTACTGGAAAGGCGAATCACTTTACGCCCTCGGCCAATATGACGAAGCGATCCGAACCTTCCATGATCTATTGAA
Source organism: Ignavibacteriota bacterium (assembly GCA_025357895.1). Classification (GTDB taxonomy): domain Bacteria; phylum Bacteroidota; class Ignavibacteria; order Palsa-1295; family Palsa-1295; genus PALSA-1296. Next base: position 8,040 of record JANYLL010000151.1, on the reverse strand, counting down.
TAAATACCCGACTTCATCGAAAGCCGATGATGCGGAATTCAAGATTGGTGCTGCGTACGAAAAACTTGGGGATAAGACGAATGCCCGAAGCGCTTATAACCGATTGGTACTCAGCTTCCCGGAAAGCGAATACCGGGGGCGGGCTGAAGCAAGATTGAATAAATTGAAATAATTGCCTGCAACAAAAAGATTTTTTTTACCAGAATGAAATTGCGAAAAATGAAAATGAAATATGCAATTGTAATACTTTTTTTCTCTCTCGGAGCTGCACTACTGCACTCTGAATCGAGAGCACAGACCGGCGATGTGATCAATCCTACGGATAATGAATCGCTTCCAACGATCATGAGCATAAAACTTTCCGGCGGATACGGAATCGGGCGTGCACGCGAAAACTACGGGTCTAACGGAAGCGATGCTATCTGGTGGAGCGCCGGACAGGGCGTGAAGATGGATGCAGCGATTGATATTCCGCTGCTGCCTATCGAAGTCATTAACTCCGATGCAATTGATAATGAGCCGGAAAGATTTTCTGTTGTCGGCTTAGAATTAGAATTTGCAAGCGGCTACCATATTTCCGGCGGAGGGACGACAGTCAGTGGCAATCAGACAATGACCAAGACGTACACGTATATTCCGATCACTATTGGTTTCAATGCACGAGCATCCTTTGGAGCGGGAATGCCTTCAGTATATATTGGTGCAGGAGGCGGCCTTTATTTAAAAGGAATTTATGAAGATAATATTTCTATTGCCAATTCTTCGGTTGCAATAAAAAATGTTTACGATCCCCCTGTTCCATTTGCACTATACGGATTAATGGGATTAGAAATTCCGCTTCTCTACTCACCTGACGACGGCAATAGTATGTTCGATCTTTTCGTACAGGCGCGTTTATCGGAAGCGACGAATTATATTTATAAATACACAACAACTACTTCTTCGCCCTCATCGAGTTCCAGTATCGTCAATACGGCTCCGGGCGGCGGGTTCGGGCACACTGCATCGAATGTTGCATTTTCTCTTGGTGTTAAATTTAATATCTATTAATATAAGGAGCTTCTCTATGAAAATGACAAAAATTTTACTCGCGCTCCTTCTCGTTTCTTCGCTTGTGATGCTTGATTCATGCCGCTCACGGGCAACCAGAAGCCGCACCGCTGCGAAGAATAAACCAACACAACCGGTTCAGGCAGCAACGGGGACTTCGGCACAGCAAGTGATGACACGAGCGGATTCTGTACTTGCGAAAGTATCGGCGATGTCTCAGGAGCCGCGCGATATTCCTACGATCACGACGGAAGATTACCCGAGAACTCCGTGGGGTTCAGCCTACATTCCGAAGCCTGATCTTTCGGCTTACTCAACTTATGAAGCCGGGCTTTCGAATTTTACGAACGGTCAGTATGACCAAGCCCTTGCCAATTTCTCTCAGGTCGCCGTCAGCGGCAGACCTGCTGAGATGGTGCCGAACGCGTATTATTGGATGGGTGAATCCTATTATGCTATCCAGCGCTTTGCCGATGCAATTCCCTATTTTGAATACACAATAAAAGCAGGACCGACATTCAAACGCGAATCTGCATTCTATAAACTTGCCAGATGCAATTACAGCATGGGCAATACACAAGCCGCAGGGATGTGGTATGAAAGGCTGATGACGGAGTATCCCAAATCAAGTTATGCAAAAAATTTGAAAAAGCTTGGAGTAAGGTAATTTTTTTCAGTAGGACGGACTTTAGTCCGTCCGTCCCGCTTTAGATAAAACAGGAATGATACTTCCCGTATCAAAGTTCTTTTAACCTCTGATGTTGTCTCTAGTACGTACGAAATATATAAACATGAAATTAAAACACGCGCTCGTAATTTTTTCTCTTGCACTTTCTCTTACACTCGTTTTTTCTGCCTGCAAAAAAGAAGGCGGAGCTGAAGGCAATGAAATCCTTGTAGGTGAGTTTGCCTCAATGACCGGGCAGACTGCAACCTTCGGACAATCATCACATAACGGCACTCTCCTGGCAATTGATGAGATCAATGCCGGAGGCGGAGAGCTTGGCAAACAGATCAAACTTATCAGCGAAGATGATCAATCGAAGGCAGAAGATGCAACGGCAGCAGTGCAGAAACTAATAAATCGAAATAAGGTTGTTGCACTATTAGGCGAAGTTGCCTCAAGCCGTTCACGCGCCGGCGGACCGATCGCTCAGCAGGCAAAGATTCCGATGATCTCACCCGCTTCGACAAATGAAGAAGTTACGAAGATCGGCGATTATATTTTTCGCATCTGTTTTATTGATCCGTTCCAGGGCGAGGCACTTGCAAATTTTGCAATGAAAACGCTTCATGCAAAACGTGCAGGAATATTACTCGACACACGCCAGGATTATTCCATCGGTCTGGCGAATTCATTCCGCGAGACGATTCGTAAAAATGGCGCTGAGATTTCCGGTGAACAATCGTATTCCACCGGTGATAAAGATTTCCGTGCTGCACTAACCTCAATGCGCGCCTCGAATCCTGATGTGATCTTTATCCCCGGCTATTATAGTGAAGTTTCGTTGATCGTTAGGCAGGCGCGTGAACTTGGTATTACTTGTCCGCTTCTTGGTGGCGACGGATGGGATTCGGAAGAATTGACAAAGGGCGCTGAGAAAGATTTCACGAATACCTATTTCTCAAATCATTTTTCAACAGAGGATCCTGATCCGGCAGTGCAAAACTTCGTGAAGAAGTATAATGCCAAGTACAGCAAAGCTCCTGATGCCATGGCTGCGCTTGGATATGATGCCGCTCTTATTTTAGGCGATGCCATTAAGCGCGCCGGTTCGACAGATTCAAAGAAGCTCCGTGATGCAATCGCTGATACGAAAAATTTTGCAGGTGTAACAGGCTCCATCACCATTGATAAAGATCGCAATGCCTCCAAGCCACTGACCATTCTGCAGATCGTAGACGGCAAATACCACTTCGCACAGCGCATCAGCGCAACCGGCGAGCCCATGACGGAATTTAAGCAAATGGCTGCGCCGGCACCTACGACGAAATAATCTTTAATTAAGAAATAGCTATCCCTTTTGGCTGCCAAAAGGGATTTTTTTGTGCAATATATTTTTTCACCTATTGAAAAATAAGGACTTACAGGTGTCTCCCCAAAAAAATTAAAATATTTATCAAAAAAGCTTGCATTTGGAGAAAGAATGTTGTATATTTGTACCCATAAAGTGGGGTTAAGTGGGAATGCCTACTGTTTTTAGGTAAGAAGTGGCTTAGAGTGAGGGGGCAAAGATACTCTGAGCACGACTTGTAAGGTATTCCCACCCCCTGCTTTTTTTTCAAGCTAAAAAGCTTCGGCGAAAATTATCGATGTGTGTTTTCGTTCTAGGCTTATCGCTTTTAGCTTACAATTTAATGTCATCATTCAAAGGCAGCGACACCTATTCAGTAGATGCAAAAGGGCGAGTCAGTATACCGTCCAAAATGCGCCGTAATATCACCGCCGATGCGCGCTCGACGTTTGTCTTGACACGGGGTCTCGAAAAATGCCTTTATGCCTATCCATTGGATGAATGGAAGAAATTAGAAACCAGTATTGCTGCGCTTCAGCAATCAAGCGATCAGGACCGGTTCTATATGAGAATGTTGATGCAATGGAGCGAAGAGCTTGTGCTCGATAGCCAGTACCGGCTGTTGATTCCCCAAAGTTTACTTGAGTTTGCAGAAATCAAAAAAGATGTGTATTTCATCGGAGTGCTCGATCATATCGAACTCTGGAATCCGGGAAATTTCAAACGTTATATCGAATCCATGAAGCAAACCTACGAGAATGTAGCGGAGCAAGTCATGGGTTTAAAATCTAATGCCGTTTAATTGCATTAGTATGGCGCTCTTTGAAAATAGAACGAGTGGCAAATGATTACCATATTCCCGTTCTTGCTCGTGAAGCGATAGAAGCGCTTGATATAAGAACGGATGGCATGTACATTGATGCAACGCTTGGCGGCGGTGGGTATTCTGAAATGATACTGATGTATTCCCCAAGCATCAAACTCTATGGATTCGATACTGATCCGCAGGCGATTGGATATGCTTCGAAAAAGCTTGAAAAATTTAGCGATAGATTCAAGATAATCGCAGAAAATTTTTCAGATCTTCGCGATGCACTTGCAAAAGAACATGTAAAGCAGATCAGTGGAATAGTGTACGATCTTGGTGTCTCAAGCCGACAACTTGATACTACAAGCATTGGATTAAGTTACCGTTTCGATGCACCGCTTGATATGCGGCTCGATCCGAGACTTGCCAGGAGTGCTATGGATATCATTGCAACAACGACGGCAGATGAATTAAAGCATATCTTCGGAATGTACGGCGAAGAACCGATGAGCGGAAGAATTGCACGATGGATCGTTGAAGCAAGGCAAGTGAAGCCGATAAAGACAACGCACGAGCTTGCTGCGATAGTAACGCAAGGCATTCGCGAAGATAAAAAGAATTCGACATTATCGCGGATATTTCAGGCGCTGCGAATTGAAGTCAATGATGAACTCGGAAGCCTGCGCTCATCACTTGAGCAGGCATTAGAACTTCTTGAAGTTGGTGGAAGGATTGTTGTTGTCAGTTATCATTCGCTTGAAGATAGAATAGTAAAAGATTTTTTCGCATCGTATGCGAACCCAAAAGTTGTCGAAGGATCACTTGAATCACTTAGGCAAAGTATTGATGAGAAAAAAGCGCGATTGAGGCTTATCACAAAAAAGCCGATCGTGCCGAGCGATGAAGAAGTATCTCGTAATCCGAGAGCACGAAGTGCGAAGATGAGAGTTGCAGAAAAGAAATAAATTTTGCGAGAACCCGGTATCCGGGGCGAAGCAATCTAAAGAAGACGAGAAGGTTAGGTTAAGTACTCTGGCATTTTAGATTGCTTCGTATCTCGCAACGTATGTAAGAATCAACTATAATGATCGCCCCATGACACAAATAGCCTTCACACCGCGCATGAAAGCGGCTCCCGGATCGGGGGCTTTAGGTGCGAAAGGCAGTTTCTATGAGCCAAAGTCACAGACTCCTTTTCCCGAGGCAATGCGTGAAGAATATGAATTTGAAACTCCCGAAAAAAAGAAACCACAAGGCGAGACATTTGATAAAGTTGTAAAACGCATTCCCACGTTTTACGTTATAATTTTCTTTAGTGTATTCACTGCTTGTGCAGTTCTGATAATTTGGAATACTTTACAGGTGAACAAACTTACCTACGATAAATCGAAATTAGAGAATAAGATCGAGCAGACGCAGCAGCGCATTATTAAATTAAAAGCGCAGGAAATGCAGCTTTCTGCTCCGGAACGTGTTCGTGAGATCGCAAAAGGAAAATTTGGAATGCAAGAAGCTAATGGCGTTGATGAATTTAAGATTCAATAAAACAGACTAGAAAGAATCGCGACCAGTGCGTTCGTACGAAAAAGGTTATATGAGTACCCCTCCTCTTGAGCGCCCGAAAGGCGTTAGGGCTTCTTCATCTTTTAATCGAGAGCAAAGTAGTAGAACGGACTTTAGTCCCTCAGCACGAACAAGAATCCGTTCGACTAACAACTCCCGTTATGAACCTAATACTGAATCCCCTTTTCCGAAACTATCCGGCAAAAAATGGCATCAACGATTGATCGAAAGATTTTTCTCCATTCCGGTGGCAAAAGATCCCATGGCATCAAACGGCAGGCTCTATCTTGTACTTGCAATTTTTCTTATTGGGTTTTGTGCAGTGATAGGCAAACTCTTCAAAGTTCAGGTCCTCGAGCATGCAGCGCTGAGTGAACAAGCTGCAAGCCAGTATCAAATGCAAGTCTCGCTTCCGGCGCGCCGCGGAGTGCTTCGCGATCGTAACGGAGTTATCTTAGCTTCAAATGCTTTCGTCGTAAAATTCGCATTTGATCCCGACGAAATAAAAAATAAGTCCGTAGTTGCAGCGGCTTTCAGCAGTGTATTCGGGAAGCCGAAAGAATATTACGATAATTTTTTACGCGATACGGCACGGCATTATATTGTCGTTGAGCGCGAAGTCCCGCAGGAGATCGCAGTAAAACTTGACGGTATCAAAGAACGCGGAGTGATGCGCGAAACTGATGAACGCAGGCATTATGCTTTCGGAGAAAAAGGATCACATATTCTGGGTTTTGCAAGCAAAGATGGACGCGGACTTGCAGGGCTTGAATTATTTGATGACAAAATTTTACGCGGTTCCGATGGCATTGCTATCATGCAGCGCGACGGCAAAGGGTTTCGCAGACCGGATGTGGATTACGATCAAGTGCCGCCGACAAATGGAGACGACTTGACTCTTACAATAGACGAAGGTTTGCAAGCCGTGACAGAAAATGCTCTGCGCGCAGGAGTTGTGCGAGCAAACGCTGAAGCAGGAATTGCAATTGTATTAAATCCGCGAACCGGCGAAATACTTTCACTTGCGAACATGCCGGATTTTAATCCTAATGATTTTTTCTCAGCTTCGAATGATATGCTGCGCAATCGTGCGATCACTGACGCATTCGAGCCCGGTTCAACGATGAAAGTCTTGACGGCAGCGATCGCACTTAATGAGGGTGCGTGGAAGCCGGAAGATAAAGTCGATGCACAAGGCGGCACATGGATTGTCGAAGGTGGTGCGAAGATCAAGGATACTCATGAATATGGCGTGTTGACTTTTCGTCAGGCTTTAGAAAAATCGAGCAATGTCTGCTTTGCAAAAATCTCCGATAAACTTGAGCGCAGAAGATTTTATAAATACATGCGTGATTTCGGAATGAGCGTTCTATCCGGAATTGATCTGCCCGGTGAAATCAAGGGCAGTATGCATAAGCCTGATAAATGGAGCGTCAATTCAAAGCGATACATTGCATTCGGATATGAAATGACTGCAACGCCCATCCAACTTGCAATGGCGTATGCGACAATCGCAAATTTCGGCGTGATGATGAAACCATACATTGTTGCCAAACGGACAAATATCAAAGGCGAAGTAACGGAAATTCATCCGCAGGAAATTCGCAGAGTGGTTAGTGCAGAGTCGGCTAAGTCGTTGATCGATATTATGCGCGGAGTTGTGGATTCGGGAACTGGCACTTCGACAAAGATCAAAGGAATAAATATTGCAGGCAAGACAGGCACGGCGCAGCAATATGTAAACGGGCATTATTCGAAAGATCACTATACATCAAGTTTTATAGGATTTTTTCCGGCGGAAAAACCGGAGTATGAAATTCTGGTAATTATGCGTTCGCCAAAAAATGGATACTATGGCGGCGTCGTCAGCGCTCCTGTTTTCCGCGAGATCGCAATGTCGATCTTAGAGCAAAATGGAAAACTTCCGATGGATGCAAGATCGCCATTGCAAATCGCGTCAACGGCTCCTGTGGTTGAAGAAGGCGGAGCGATCGAGATCGATGGCACAGTGCTTCGTCAGCGCGAACATGACGATGACCGCGAGATGCCTGATGTTCGCGGCTTAACGCAGGATGTCGCTCGCTCGACACTTGCAGCGCAAGGATTTGTAGTAGTAGGTGGCGCTCAAAAAGGAGTAGTGGAGCGCGCAACAAGATTTGGTAGTGATTCTGTCCGATTCGTTCTTCGTGCAGCGGATGCTGAGGGGGAAACCTCGAAACTTACAGGCGAAAGCCAATTAGTAGAGGTCCCTGATTTTAAGCAAATGCCGATGGCACGGGCAATGAAATTCGGCACAGCGAGTAACGTTCGCATTCGGCTTGTCGGAGACGGCAAAGTGGAAAAACAAATTCCCGAAGCCGGTGCAAGAATTGACGCAAAGAATCCTATCGTTACGCTCTTTGGTGATGAATAGAAGTTTGTTTTTATTATATGCAATATCTTCGTATATTGCATATTATGAAAATCACTATAGCTATGATCACACCAAAGTTATTCAGGGATGACGAAATTTTTTCGGAGCATCCGTACAAAAAGCAATGTTCTTTGAAAAATGAAATTCAGTGAGCTCACGCGGCAACGAGAGATCGGTGTCCTCGCCCTAAC
>JANYLL010000149.1 GCA_025357895.1 Ignavibacteriota bacterium | reverse complement strand
CTTTTTAACTGGGTTTCAGCTCTTTACGTTGTTTAGTCTCTAGTAGAACCTCACATAGTCCCGACCTGTATAGATATAGAAGGAAAGTAGTTGAACTGGATAATTGGAATCAAAGTTTTTTCTTCGCGAAGTACAGGTAATACCATAGCGCGAGTAACCTTTATATGGAGTTCTGGTAACCGAGTACCCAACAAGTGCGCTGTCGCGTGGGATTTTGGTTTGAATCAGATTATTGCTTGCCACCTCGACTTCGATTCCGGGTTGATGGGCAATATAAGCGAGCGCACGGCTCCAATTTCTTTTATCGATTGAATCAGGCACGGACATATCCGATCCGGTGAGATCACGAAAAATATATTCATCAACCGGAAGGCAATTGCTCAGATATACATATCCTGAATCGAAAGCGATAATATACATTGGTACTGCATTGAAGGTACTTGTTGTATATCCGACAGAAATGACCGTGTCGAATTTTTTTCCCGGATAGGTGCCATACCTGCTTCCGATAACATTGTCGTCTCCGATATTATACACAGTAGGTTTATCAATAAGCAGCAGCAACTGCAACTTTACATACGTGACCCTGGGACTGAATAGAGCACAACCTGAGCAGACCATACATAGCACGGCAACACCTATTTGTAAGGCTCGAGTAAGTGAGTTTGATGTTCGGTATACGTTTGGAAACCTAATATCCATATGCTTAATAATGATGACCTGTGATCATATAAAATCCTAACTTGCGTACAGCGGATTTCTCATTAAACGAATGCGAATGCGATGAAGCAGAGATCTGATAGGCGACGCGATCTTTGTCTATTATCTTGGACACGACGTATCCGATAGATACACTATCTCTACTATTCTCGGACTCGATAAGATTATCGCTGGCGATCTCTACCGGACGCCCGGAGCCTTGGCTTATATATTCTACAGCACGACCCCACATCGTAGGATCTTCGGAAAGCGAAACCGTGAAGGACGGGCCAACGCGATAGTTATAAACGAAATCATCATAAGGCACAGCATCATTTACATAGAAGCTATCGGGTTTGATATAAATCAGATATGAACGGCGCATAGAACGACCGTCTTCGAAGAAACCAAATGGTTTGATCTCCTCTCCGAATAATCCCGGATAGGTACCATACTTTATGCCGACGGTAGAATCAGGATTAAACCGGAATTTATCTGGGTGTCCTCTTGTCAGAAACATGGATTCATTCCTTCTGACGAAGCCGCCTCTTCTTGCATGACAACCATTCCCAATTACCATCAAAGTGATAAAGGCGATCACATAAAAAGCGGTCGTTCTTCGTTGAACCCATAGCGTCGATTTAGAATTAGTCATTGCTCTCACTACCTAAACTTTCTATTTCAAATTATAGTCAATGAGCATCTGATAACTACCATCTACCCAGCCTCTCCCGTATGGATCGTTAAAAGATTGTGAAGTCTTTTTTATGATCAAACCCAAAGAAGGAGCGTAGTACAAGAAAATTTCTCTCTGCGATTCAATTCCATTTACTCCATCATAAGTTTCTCGATGTCGGTATGAAAGCTCCAACTTCTTCACAGAAACAGACTGCCCCTTGATGGTTACGTTCTCTGTACCGATTAAAGAGGTTATTGTTGAATCGTGAATGGCTGTGGTATCGGGACCACTAAAAAGAGAATACTCGGTTGACCTAACAATCCTCAATCCCGTTCCGGTAGGTATCGTCTCCCATGTTGGAAAACTGGGATATGAAAACGATAGATTTTCATTCGTCTCGTACGCATAATAAACAGTATCTCTTACTCCACTGCGATTCTCTTCGACTAAAAGAACTCCTGACTTTCCTCCAATAGCTCCATCTGTTCGCAGGATCGTACTGATCATCGTATCCCGCGAGCCGTCATTGATCGCATTCGTGCTATCAGTCGAATACTCATCGAATGTAAATGTACTCCCGGCTTTCGCATGGATAAATTCCGAACGCGTCGAACTCGTTGGAGTATCCTTGCTGCACGAAGAAAGTACAATGACGATGCCTACAAATATTATTAAACGCTTAAACATGATTCTGATTTATCCAATAGTTTCAGTTGGTCTTCAAACACCCAATTCGTTTAACCGCTACACGTTTACCCATTATAAGGTCACTACTACTTTAAAAATACACGGCGGGCATTTGTGATCGCCACATATCGGTGTGATAGTTACTGTATATGTGCCTGCAGTAGTGAACAGAAATGGATAAGTAATTCCGGTATGAGTTCCGATAGCCGGTCCGGTGATGTTCCAAATATATATCGGAGTACATGTTGACGGAGTACAGAAATAAACCGGACTCGCCAGCGTATACGGTCCTTTTTTTAGTGTAACAGTTCCTCCGCATTTTACAAACGCCGATTTTATCGGGGAAACGATTTTTACCGGCTTGCCGCTCCAGCCCTTGCAATCGCATGGCGGAGCAAGTGTTGTATGAGGTACCCCATTAGGGTTTTGCGAAACAACAATTTCCTGTGCATGGGCGATACCAACTGATGTAAAAGCAAATGCGATCAATAACAGAAATATGCGAGCGTATGATTTAGTTGTTTTCATTGTTTAAAGTATGTTAGGGTGAAAATTTATTTTAGAGTATAATCAAAAAGCATCATAACATGTCCCTTAGATTTTCCTGAGCTAAATATACCGTCTTGAACGGGTTGATCCGATTTTACAATATAACCTAATGAAGGAGCAAAATAAACAAAAACGTCTGCTGATTTCGACTTCATTACGCCTCCGACAGTAGTGGCGACAATAAATGATTGCTTTAGTTTAGTAACATTTATCGATTGTCCTTTTATTGATAGAGTTTCCTCGCTAACATACTTTACCTCAACGGAAATCTTTATTCTCGTCGTAACACCTAAAATGACTTCTGTCGTGTCTGCTTGAGTAAAAGAAAAGGTTGTCTTACTACCAATCGGAATTGTCCCCCAAATCATACCCCCGTTTCCATCTGAGCCGTAAGAACTGATATCGCCGTTCGTTTCATAGTTGATGTAAGTCGTATCCGTGCTAAAACGGGTTTTCTCTAGAATCTGCGAGACATTGGTTTTTCCAGCATATGTTATTCCAGTTCGTAAAAAAGTGTGCACGGATGTATCCCTACTGCTTGCGATCGGCATTGCATTCGTAGTATCAGTTGCATATTGATCATACGAAAATGTGCTCCCAGTTTTTGGGGCTGAATACGAGGCCGATCCTGGACCAACGGGGTCAGAACTCTTACTACAAGAAGAAACAGAAGCTACGAGGATGAGAAGAAGCGATATGTGTTTTAGCATGATGTGGCGTAAATATAAATGATGGTAAATGATTTACTACAAAAATAGCTCAATACAAAAGAAAAAAGAAGTATAGGAAGTAATAAAAAACCGTGACTAAAGTCATTGTTTTCAAGATGAACTTGGATAGAAGTTATCGTGCTACCGGATTCGGGAACGGCAGAAAGAGATAGGCCGATGGATGCACCTAAAGTAAATTTTGTTTGTCGACAATTGAGCGAGGTTCATTATAATCACAGAGTCAGTGATCAGAGAATTATAAAATACCAAACCCCATCGCAGAACGACGGGGTTTTGGATTAAAAATGCTACGCACGGCGGCAGTATGGGAAGATATCAGTGAATAATTTTCAATACTGCCGATGCTTTTCCTAAGGGAGTTGTCAACCGAAGGAAATATGTTCCTTCCGCAAGTGCAGCAACACTATATGAAATTTGATGCTGCCCCTCAGTCTGAAAACCATCTGAGAGAATGGCAACTGATTGACCCAATGTGTTGAATAACTCCAAATGAGAATCATGTGACGCACCCAAGGTATATGTAAATGTCATCGTATTCGATCCCGGATTGGGAACGATGCTATTGATGAACACATCATTTGTCCCCGGATTAGCAATAGGCGGATTTACCTTGCTGACTGTCTCCGAAACTATGACTTCTTGCTTTGCTGTTCCGATTTCTCTGGCGTCTTTATCAAAATATCGGATTATGACAGGAATAGTATCAGAAGACGAAGCTATGCCTGGTATATAGACAATGGAAGTGCTCTCCAAAAT
>JANYLL010000123.1 GCA_025357895.1 Ignavibacteriota bacterium | reverse complement strand
CGTATCTGAGGTACGCGTATCTGCTCATTCATCCTAATGCCTGAATTCTTCACAGGCATTTCGCGGCTGAAACGATTCTGTCTGCCCGATGGGGGCTTCGGAGCAGCCGAAGTTGTAGGACTTAAAACGATCTGTTTTTTAGCCATTCATAACAGATCGAAAGTTAACACGTAGTTGTATCTTCAAATGCAATTTAAAAATAAGTTAAAATTCTTTTTCGGTAGGCGCGGGGCTTTAGCCCGCGTGAGTACTAAATTGTGAATCGCGCTCGCGGGCTAAGCCCTGCACCTACCAAAGAATCACAATATTTACGCCGGAATGGCACTTTCCTTTTCGACCGTACTAAATGCCTCTTCGAGCGTAATCGTTCCGATATTCCCTTTTCCGTGCCTTCTCAGCGAGACAGTACGGACATCTTGTTCTTTTGCTCCTACAATAAGCATGATCGGCACCTTCATCATCTCCTGATCACGGATCCTGGCATTGACCTTCTCATTCGAGGCATCAAGTACCACTCGGATTCCCATTCCCTTTAGCTTCTCAGTTATCTCTTCAGCGTAAGCCGATTGCGCATCGGTGATCGGAAGAACAGCAACTTGAACAGGTGCAAGCCACGTCGGAAAATTCCCGGCATAGTGCTCAATTAATAAACTGATAAATCTTTCAAACGAGCCGAATGGTGCACGGTGAATAATTACCGGGCGATGCTTTTGGTTATCCGCGCCGATATATTCAAGATTGAATCTCTCAGGCATAACGTAATCAACTTGAACCGTGCCAAGCTGCCAACTTCTGCCGAGAGCATCTTTGAGCATGAAATCTATTTTCGGTCCATAGAATGCTGCTTCACCAATTGCAATAGTATATTCAAGTCCCATTTCATCGGCCGCTTCTTTCACATCTTTTTCAGCCTGGATCCATTGCTCGTCATTGCCGCCGTACTTATCTTTATTTTTTGGATCACGGAAAGATAAACGAATCTTAAAATCGGAAAAGCCTAAAGTTTTCGAAACATACTGCGTCAAACCGATAACGCTTTTTAATTCTTCTAAAAGCTGTTCGGGCATCATGTAGAGATGCGCATCATCCTGAGTAAATGACCGGACTCTTGAAAGTCCATTCAATTCACCTGATTGCTCATAGCGATACACTGTACCGAATTCAGCGAGACGAACGGGAAGATCGCGATAGCTCCTTGGCTTCGATGCATAGATCATGTGATGATGCGGGCAGTTCATCGGTTTAAGCATATATTGCTCATCATCAACTGTGATCGGAGTGAATTGCGAATCTTTATAATACGGATAATGTCCGCTCGTTTTATAAAGCTCAAGATTTCCGATATGCGGAGTCACAACTTGCGAATATCCCATTTTCTGCTGAGCGCGGCGAAGGAATGTTTCGAGTTGATTGCGAACAACAGCACCATTCGGAAGCCAGATCGGAAGCCCGCCGCCGACTTTCGGAGTGATCATGAAAAGCTCTAACTCTTTTCCTAGTTTGCGGTGATCACGTTTTTCTGCTTCTTCACGATTTTTTAAATATTCATCAAGCTCTTTCTTTGTCGGAAAGCTGATGCCATAAAGACGAGTCAGCATCGGACGTTTTTCGTCACCGCGCCAATATGCGCCGGCAATCGAAAGAAGTTTTGCGAATTTTATTTTTCCTGTCGAAGGGACGTGTGTGCCTCGGCAGAGATCAAGGAAATTTCCCTGCTCATAAAAAGTGATGGGCTGACCTTTCAATCCATCAAGTAATTCCAATTTCAACCAATCGCCTTTTGCTTTGAAATATGCAACTGCTTCATCGTATTCTTTTGGAATACGATTATACGGAACATCTCGTTCAGCAAACTCCGCCATTTTTGTTTCAATAGCAGCCAGATCATCGGGCACAAGTTTTACGCCTTCAGGCAATTCCATATCATAGTACCAACCATTCTCGATCGGCGGACCGATTCCGAAACGTGTCCCTGGATAAATTGCTTCAACTGCTTCTGCCATAAGATGCGCACTTGAATGCCAGAAGATCGAACGACCTTCATCGGATTCCCATTTCACGATGCGAATCGCAGCATCTTCAGTGATAGGAGTTGCAAGATCGTAGGGCTTTTCATTTACAAAAATGCCAAGCGAGACCGCAGCCAAACGCGGCGAAATAGATTCAGCGATCTGCATTCCGGAAGTCCCCGATGCAAATTCCTTTACATTCCCGTCAGGAAAAGTTATATTAATATTATTCATAGCTCGCAGTAAACAGAAATTCCGCAGATTCCCTTCCCGTCAAAGAAATGATAGTAAAATAAATTATAGGCGCTGCTTATAAGCTTTGTCACAAACCTCCAGTCCCATCCGTTATCTCTCTATTAATTCACATTTGTTTTCATCATTTTTAACAATTACAAACGACCATGAAACACTCATTACTTAATCGCTTTTCTTTTGCAAGCATCATCGCATTTGTTTTTTCACTTATGATCACTGCTAACGCTTTTGCTGCAGTGGATATGTTTCTCAAAATCGAAGGCATTTCGGGAGAAGGAACATATAAAGCTAAGATAGATCCTGCGACGGGGAATGTCGACTTTCAGAACATCCCTTCAGGTCATTATAAGACAACGCTTCTCCTAAGCGATGGCAGTATGTCCGCACGCAGAAGTCCAGGCGCTTCAGATAGCCATCCTTCAACCATCGAAATCTCAAGCTTCTCCTGGGGCGCGACGAATTCTTCGATCGGCTCGCAATCCTGCGGAGCAGGTGCAGGAAAAGTATCGATGAATGATTTGAACGTGACCTCAAGTAATACACATGTATCAGGTTACAGCCTTTCCAGCGGCGGCGACAATCCTAGTGAATCGATTTCATTCAATAGCAAATCTTCACCTCAGACAGGAGGATTCACAACGAAGAGGACATTAACAGTGCGTAAAGCAGGTGGTGATCAAGAAAACTATTACAAAGTAATATTGGAAGATATAATTATCTCAGGAAGCGCAGTCAAAGCAGGCTATAATGTCAAGGCGAATGTAAAGTGCTAAATTTATGAGGGAATTACCTCACTCTAAATCCCTCGCCCTTTGTATAGGACGAGGGATTTTTCTTATTGACTTACCAAATCCGGAAAATCTTTTCGGAATCTCTCGACTTCAGGCTTCGTGACATTGTCTATGTATGACTGCCCTGATGGATGCCTTTTGTAATATTTGATATGATAATTCTCTGCCTTGTAGAATTTCGAGAATAGGGAGACTTGCGTGATGACGGGATTCGAATATTTATGGGAAGCATTTAGCTTTGCAATATATTCTTCCGCTGCTTTTTTCTGCTCATCATTACGGTAAAAAATAACGGAGCGGTATTGCTGTCCTTCATCGGGCGCCGCATAATTCGGAGTTGTAGGATCGTGCTCAGTAAAGAAAATTTCGAGAAGTTTTTGATATGAAATAACCGAGGGGTCATACGTCACGTCAACGGACTCGGCATGACCGGTACTTCCGCTCCCTACCATTTCATACGACGGATCTTTCTCCGTTCCTCCAGAATATCCTGGAAGAGCTTCTTTTACACCTTTTACTTCAGAAAATATTTCTTCGGAATGCCAAAAACATCCCATAGCAAATGTAGCATGTTCGAGGTTTTTGCTTTCAGTGAATTGAGAGATCTCTTGTATGCTTGCCGATTCTGCCTTACCCTGCTTCGCCGAACAACCGGCGGATACAAATGAGAACAATAAAAAAAGATTTACGATACGATAGTGCATAATACTCTATGAAATATTAATTCATTGAGTATATACGGCTACGAGCATGTAATGATTCGTAGGAAAATGATCAATTGCTAAAAAGTGTTAGCAGCACTTATTTGGGCCGCGCAGGTCCTTTCTGAGGAGTGGGTGCAGGCGCTTCAGGAGTTCCTCCTGAGGGATTCGGCTCAGTGCCTGGGAAGGATACTTTGGGAGCATTCTCCGCACCGACTGCAGCCTGGAAATATTGGTAGGGCGTGAAGCCTGACATTCCTGCTATAATTGATGCCGGGAAAACGCGTATGCTTCGGTTAAAGTCATTGACATTTTCATTGTAGCGGTTACGCTCAATACGTACACGGCTTTCCTGCCCTTCGATCTGCGACATAAGTGTTGAAAAATTTGCCTGCGACTTCAGATCAGGATATTTTTCTACAGTGACTAACAGGCGCGAAATCGCACTTGAAACATTATCCTGAAGTTTTTGGAAATTTGCAAAAGCAGCAGGATCTTTTAAAGCTTCGGGTGTCAGGGTAATACCTGTTGCTTTTGCACGGGCGCCGATAACTTCATCAAGTGTCTGGCGCTCTGCAGCGGCAGATCCTTGCACGGTCGCAACAAGATTCGGAATAAGGTCGAGACGCTGCTGATAGACATTATTCAACTGCCCAAGCTGTGCTTTGATATTTTCTTCCTTCGTGATCAGGGCGTTGCGCGTGCTATTCCACCAGAAAAAAAGAATAAGAATAAAAAGAAGAATGCCTCCGATAATAAGCCAAGATTTTTTCATACAATTATAAAATAAAAAATTAGTTTTTCTCCGGTAGACACAGGCCTTTAGCCCGAATGAATAGGAGAATCATGAAACTAGTTCGCGGGCGTAAGACCTGCGTCTACCCAATAAAATAAAATTACAACCGCAATCCGATATTTCCTTGCAATGTAACCGCTCGCCATGAGCCGTGTGCGCTCGACCCGTTGCAGACATCGTGATATTCACTGATGGCAGTGGTCACCGGGTATCCGAATCTGGCTTCAAATACCACTTGATGCCCCGATATATATCCAAGTTTTATTCCAAGTCCGGCGCGAATATCCAACCGTAATTTATTGCCGATCGTTTTTCCTGTTGAATCTGCCGAGCTATTCCAGTCGGAAAAGAACGGTAATCCGGGACCTTCTTTTACGGTTAAAGAAGTCGTTGCAATCCCAAGACTTGCACCAATCAGGAAATATCCGTTGCTTTTCTTCGTTTGCAGTTTCACAAATCCTTCGAAGAGAGCATAAGAAAAATAATGGGTAACAGGGACTGATACAGCGATCGTATCAAAAATATTATCCGGATTAATTCGTTTACACGCACCGTCATTTGCTGAAGCCCGCATATCCTGATATGCAAAATCGAAATATGCTCCAACAGGCTGCTTCTCTTCCGTCAGATCGAAGGCAATGCCAAATCCGTATCCGATTCCCTGCGCACTTTTTGGAAATGCCTGCCCCGATTGGATATTATAACTGATCGTAGCGTACGGCATAACGGTAAGCGACTTCACAATACCAACATCTTCCCGCAACACTTTTTTATGAGCGCTCGAATCTTTCGTTTGCGCAATAAGACATGACGTGGTAAGCAAAACCAGCAATAATGAGGCAGCCAGTCCTGTTTTGAAAATATGCCGATGCTTTGTGAAATTTCGCATATTAATCGAAGCGTATTCCTATTCGTAGATCAAAGACAACTGTGTTTTTCTCAGAGCTTAAATTAAGCTGCGGAGCTGCATTTGCAGCTACCGAAATATTCGGAAAATCCTCGATCAAAAACTCATACTCTATTCCGACCGGGAAACCTACAGAAACCGTCGCTCTGGTAACAGGCCATACAGTAAATGAAACTCCTGCAAGCGGCGAAAAATTCGTATGGCTGCCACTCGGGTAAAATATCCACGGCATCCGAAGTCTGAAATCAAATCCGAAACCGTCATTTATTTTCTGATAAGAGAACGCTCCGGCATTCAAGAAAGTCCTCCCTATTTCCGCTTCATAAAATCCCCGTATAAAAAATCCCCGGAAATGATCGACATCGGTACGCCATGCATGTGCAACTTCCAGCCCCCCTGCTCCGCGACGTTCATGCATGATACGAACACTATCTGCCGGAACCTGCCCGGAACTTGGCGTCTGAGCTTCGGCATTGAGATGAAAAAAAGATATTCCGATGATAGCCGCAATAAAATACTTTATAGTTACCAAGCCCATCCGAAGTAAATAGAGGCAACAGGGTAAATTCCTGAAAATGTATTTTCCCCTGGCGGTGGGTTGTTATCAGGAATTATGCCTACACGTACTCCGAGAGTAGGCTCTACAGTAAATTGATCAAAGAAAAACTTATATGCGCCATCAGCACCTGGAGCAAAAGCGACATTATTTCTGCTTAGTGTAGTATTTTTAAAGAAAAATAGATCCAGAGCGCCTGCAATACTGAATCCTTCTAAAGCACGGCTATCAAGAATATAAAACCGCCATGCACCTCCGACTCCGAATGCTGAAAGTGTTCCTGTGGCAGTACCGGTGTTTTTCGTCACATATTCTGCTTTTATAAGGAAGCTTGATGTCGAAGTGGATTTAAATTCATACTGCGCTGTAAAAGTATTGTTAATGAGGAAGTCGACGAAATCTACGGCAATATCATTATTTTTTGAAGTCGCTCGTTGAGCGTAACTATTTTTCAGGGGTAAAAATATTCCCGTGATCATTAGCACTGTAAGAAGAACGGTAAGACGTGTTTTCATAAATGAAATAAGTAAGTGATGATGAATTCTGCACAAATATACGCATTTGAACTACGATGCCAGTTCATATTCCTTTAATAACTGACGGGCTATCACAATATGCTGGATCTCCGATGTTCCCTCATATATCTCCGTGATCTTCGCATCGCGTAAGGATCTCTCCACAATATATTCGCGTACATAGCCATATCCGCCGTGAATTTGTATTGCCTGATTCGCTACTTCCATTGCAATTGTCGAAGCGAAAAGCTTTGCCATTGCCGCTTCTTTAATATATGGTTCGTGATTATCTTTTGCTTTTGCTGCGCGCAGAATAAGCAAACGAGCCGCATCGATCTTCACACACATATCGGCAAGCTTGAA
>JANYLL010000083.1 GCA_025357895.1 Ignavibacteriota bacterium | reverse complement strand
TTTTTAAGCCAGATATTTTTATTTCGCCTTCATATTTAGGCAGCGAGCGATCCTTTGCATTTTTGCCAAAGAAAAGCAACCCGCCAATGAGCAGCAGTGCAGTGAATATGAGCCCTAGGATGAAACGAATGATCATACGTTATCCTCTTTTAGATCCGATCCCCGCGAAGCAGCAACAGCAAGCACGTCGCACCTTTCATTTTCCGGATGTCCGGCATGTCCTTTCGTCCAGATAAATTTCACTTTATTTTTTTCGAGCATTGGCAATAGTCGTTTCCACAGGTCAACATTCATTACGGGTGATTTATCTGCTTTTTTCCAGCCGCGCTTGATCCAATTAGTAAGCCACTTTTCTTCGATCGCTTTAACAACATATTGTGAATCGCAATAGATTGTGACATTACACTGCATCTTCAGTGCTTCCAATCCTTCGATCACGCCGCGCAGTTCCATGCGATTATTGGTCGTCTTGCGGAAACCTTCGGATAGCTCTCGTTCATTACCTTGCTCATCGCGAAGGATAACTCCATAACCGCCGGGACCGGGATTCCCGGAACAGGCACCATCGGTGAAGATCGTAATATTAGGGCGTGGTGATTCGTTTGACAAAAAGTGAAGTATTGATTAAGCTACAAAAATACGAACTGTTTTGAATTCCGAAGTGGTTACTACTGAAATGAGGAAGTATTATTATATTCTCGCGTTCCTATTTATTGCAACAATTGGCGATGCTTGGGCACAATTTGCTCACAAAGACTCATTGCTTCGAAGCGATACAGCCCATTTTGAATCAAGTAAAAGTTTACAAAACAATGCTTTTTTTGCTGAACTTGGGGGGAACGGACGATTGCTTTCTCTTAATCTCGATTTTAGATATAAATCTCATTACTCGCTCAGAGTAGGTTTGGCTCTATATACGATACCCAATAATGGAATTGACCCGAATCCCATTTTAACGAGTGGTGGAATTGTAACTATGGCGAACTACCTTTTCTTTAATACGTTATGCCAAATGGAAGTAGGTATTGGAATGATCACCGATATTACTTCCAAATATCGTAGTACTATTTTGGATAATAATTACAGCAGATTCAAACCAACTCTTTTCTTTGGATTTCGCTATCAACCCTTTTCACTAAATCATATACTTCGGATCGGTTATACTCCTTTTTTCGATCTGCATCAGGTCATCCATTGGGCAGGCATCAGTTATGGCTGGTGCATTGACCCTTTTTAATTAATGCTTACCCCTTCATCGCTTTTGCCATCACTGGCGAATGCAGTGTAAACTGCGTGATCTCTGGAGGACAATTTAAACGGTAAGGAATATCTACAACGCCAAGTCCTCGCGAAACATACATGCGCGAATAGCTTCCGACCGATTTCGCATCATAAAATCCGTCAACAAAATTCGAAGCAAGCGAGCAGAGGCTGATCACATTTCTGCCGATGCGGGCAAGGACGATCTGTCCGCCATGTGTGTGACCGGAAAGCATAATACCGATCTTTGTCTGCGCGAATGCATCGAATTGATATGGGCGATGACAAAGTAAAATTGTTGCTGCATTTTCAGGAAGTCCTTTGAACGTGGCGTCAATATGCGGCGCATATTTTCCTTTTGTGAAATCGAGAATTGATTCGGATGCATCATCATCAATTCCGAGCAAATGAAGTTTCTCGCCGCCGATGGTGATGGCGCGATTCTCATTGCGAAGCATCGTGATTCCAATCTCTTCCAATCCCTGGGAGATCGCTTCACAATCGACATCATGATCGTGATTGCCTGTCGAAGCATAGACGCCATGCTTGGCGCGGAGTTCGCTGAAGGCTTCAATGATCGGCGGAAGCTCTTCGATCTTCGAGGTTACGAAATCTCCCGGAAGCAGGATGACGTCGCTTTTTAGTTCATTGATCCGGCTGACAATATTTTTCAGATCTTTAGGCGACATATACGGACTTGAATGGAAATCGCTAGCAAGCGTAACCGTCATGCCTTCGAATTGCGGTGGAAGATGCGGGATCATAATATCTTCCTGCGTCAATTCCACAACTTCTTTTGAAGTGACAGAGCGGCTGCTGCAGCTCGCAAGCGCAAGTCCGCCAATAGCTATCATACTACCTTTAAGAAGTGTGCGGCGCGAAAACGTTTGCTGAAGCGGCTCGCCTTCGGTAATAGTAACGAATTGATTGGTATTCATGGTAGGGATAATTTGTGTTGAAAGCAAAAAAGAAGGGCTGACAGAATGTCAGCCCTTCAATGATTATAAATTTTAGACCGCAGAGGGGGGCGCAGTATCGCCGCACGTTTTTTCGGTGCGGAGAGTGATAGCTAAGAGAGTGCAAAGCACATACTACTTGTTTCATGTCAGATAAAACAATGGACTAGCATGAACAAGTTTGTTTTTAGTATTATGTTATTGTTAAATAATCCAATGGCTATGGAGAGAGGAAATAAAAGAATAAACAATGATTATACCAGCGTGATCTTGGTGATCTCCGGAGGGCAATTGAAGCGTATGGGAAGGGCGACAGTTCCTAATCCGCGTGAGACATACATTTGAGTGCGCTTAGTGCCGGTGATAATTCCATAATGACCTTCGACATATTTCGAAGCCATCGAACTCAGCGAAAGTACGGTTTCACCGATCTTACCAAAGACGATCTGTCCACCATGGGTATGACCGGAGAGCATAAGCCCGATATGCGTCTTTGCAAAATCATCAAAACGGTACGGTTTATGACACATTAAAATTGTTGCCGCATTTTCGGGCACACCGTTAAAGAGCGCATCAATATGCGCTGCAGTTTTGCCTTGAGTATAGTCGATAATATCATTATCGTTGTTATCATCAATTCCGAGCAGATAGAGCTTTTGTCCGTCTTTCTCTAAAGCAAAATTTTCATTACGCATCATGCGGATGCCGATGCTTTCGATTCCTTCGGAAACAAGATCAGCATCGACGTAAAACTCGTGATTGCCTGTTGAAGCAAAAACTCCCATGGGAGCATGAAGCACGCTGAGAGCTTCGATGACAGGCGGAAGTTCATTCTTATGTGTGGTAACAAAATCACCCGGAAGCAAAATGACATCAGATTTCAGATCATTGATAAGTTTCGCGATCTCTTTCATATCTTCAAGCGTCATATACGGACTTGAATGAATGTCGCTTGCAAGTGTAATAGTTAACCCTTTAAAGTGAGGAGGAAGATTCGGCAACTCGATCGTTTTATGACTTATCTGAACATTCTTTCTTGTTACAATACCTGAAACACAGCCGGTAATAGCAACGGCGCTGACGGTCAGGATTCCGCCATAAAGAAAATTTCTACGGGAAATTAGTGGGTATTTTTGCTGCTCTTCGGGTTCTGCTAAATTCATTCGTTTATTTACGATCTTAGGATTGGGATGTTACGTGAGATCTGTTCCGGATCAAGCGATATATCACTACAGGGACCAAGATTATCGTCCACATAAGGATAAGGAATTCCCATACTGTGAAAGGATAAAGTATGATATTTGTGAGAGTCGGTATATCTGCCTTGATCTGCCTACGAAAAAAAAGAAATACGATAGGAAGGTTCATAATAATAAAGAACCAACGGATAAACGGTATAACACTCTTTGCTTTTTGTGAGAAATGAAACCGAATAAAACGTCTCAATTGGTAATAGACAAATATTTGTGTTACGATGAGCACAAATGATGTTCCAAGAAAAAAAAGCAGATATGAAGATTTTGTTGGCATTACGAAATGGAAAACGTTGCGACGGGAGATACTGTTCAAAGACAGAGAAGATTTTCAACGGTGGTGGCAGGGCTTAGAAAAAAAGTTGTATATTCGTAGTGTAAATGATAACGAAAAAACCTGTTAAGAAATTAGAGAAATGGCAAACGATAGCAATTAGAGCGGTGATCATCCTGCTTGCCTTTATTGCATTTCTGCTCTTATTCGATAAGATCATTATGCCATGGTATGTAAAACGCGGCGAGGTTACAGTGTTGCCAAAAGTTGTCGGGAAACCTGTGGAAGATGCTATTCGACTATTATCTGAGGCAGGATATGAGCCGATCAAATACGAAACGCAATTTGACGAAAAGGAGAAAGAGGGGGTTATCATTCGCCAGACTCCGGAAGGTGGCGACGAGACTAAACCGGGGCGGAAGGTGTATCTCATTATCTCCGGAGGGAAAGAGATGGTGATCGTGCCGAATCTTATGGGGCAAGCTCTTCGGGATGCCCGAATTCTTCTTGTCCGGTCAAATCTCGATCTCGGCAAAACTGATATGGCATTTACCGATTCGATTTCAAGTGGAGTAGTGTTCAAACAATCACCCGAACCCGGCGCGAAGATTTCTACAGATCAGAAAGTAAATATTGTCGTTTCGCAAGGTTCGCGAGCAGGGCGCGTAACTGTTCCCGATCTTATGGGAGTTTCATTTAATGAAGCTATTCTCAGATTAGGAAATGCGAAGCTCGGAGTCGGAAATAGAAATTACGTACCTTCAACAACAGATAAGCCCGGGACTGTTGTTGATCAATCGCCTAAACCCGGCGAACTTTCAGTGCAAGGCACAACGGTTGATCTCTTTATCGTCGAGGAGAAAATATCAGAACCGGTTAATGAAAATTAGATTTATCGAATAATTGCAAGGGGTAATTGATAAAGTAATCCATTTGAGTTTATTCTAAGGTAATAACTTCCGGTACGTAGATCGTCAAATTGCAATTGTACAGGTATTTCCTTTTTCAGAAAAATATTTTTTTTCAGGTAATTCCTTCCGAGCATATCAACGACTTCAACTGCTGCATCACCTATCGTAATAGTGGTTGTAATGGAAACCCTGCCCTGAGACGGATTCGGTTTTATATACAATTCCGGTTTCTTTCCATGCAGCATATAATTTGTCAGAGTCATGATCCCACAACCTTTTGGCGGGCAGATCAAAGAAGCTACCGGGCTGCCTATTGAGTACGTGCATGGGGCGAAAGGATTGAGAATGCTCATGGAATCAACGGTGACGTTAAAGCAATCATTGCCATCAGGGAAAACAGTAAATATTGCAATGCCGGAAATCGTATCCAATTCCATTTCATTCCTTGGAATGCGTATCTTTGCTCTGCCCTGCCATGCTTCACCTGGAATATCGAGGGGCTTTCCGGTAAAAGAGATCGAGCTATTATATGTCATTCGTGGATCGTAATGCAAGACCACTTCAACATCTTCTTTTTGTAAAAATCCTTTAAAGCGAATAGGAACTTCGGCAAAGCCGCCGATCGTATCGAGAGTGATATTCTGCGTATTCGGTTCGACAAAAATAATATTTCTGCCATTACCTTTTAATGACACCGAAACCTGAGTGCCATCCTCTAAAGTAATAATATAAACACCATTTTGAGAACCGCTTCCGTGGGGACGGAATGAAATTAGTACAGAATCATTTCCGGTAAGTGAATCTCCTAACTTCTGAACGATCTGATAATCCAACGAATCAATTCCTGAGATTCTCTGTGCACTGATTTTCGGATATTTACAAAGAACGGAGTGTAGATGAACAGTTGCGACTATTGGAGAGTCACAACTTACCAATGTATCAAGAGTAAAAAGATCCAGCGGGGTGATCGCAAGATTTTCGAACGCTGAGATATTCAGTATTGAATCGCCGCCGCTATTTATTGTCCGCCAGATCGAACCGTTGTCATCTGCTGCCAGAACAATGTTGCTGTTGATAGCACAGAGAAGCCGAGTGTCATAGGTTACACTGGGACCGCCGATTGGTTTCCACGTAGTGCCTTGATCTGTTGAACGACTGATTCCGTTTGAAACAGTTTGTATAAAAACAGCTTTTGTCGTACGAGCGATCGAACCGCTGAAGTACCTGATGGGAGATACCATTGAGAGGTTAAAACTGTTTCCTCCATCGGTCGAAATAAAGAGGGATCCCTTGTTGTCTGTAAGTGTTGTGCCTTCTTCGTTGACGGCATAAATATAGTTGGGGTTGCAAGGATCGACATCGAAAGAGTATGAGTCAAGATCGATCTTACCGGTAAGTTGCTGCCAGGTCATTCCATAATCTGTTGTCTTATAGATATTACCCTGCTTAGTGGTATAATTTCCGGCAAATACCATTGCGCTGCCTCCGAGCAATGGCTTTACTTGTTCTACATAATCGTCAAGAACTTTTGAGATCCAGGTGTTTCCGCCATCTCTTGAAATGCTTACTGTTTTTGCATCGCTGGTTATGATAATATCATTTGACGATCCCAGGAAGGCTGCTGTATTGGCGGTGGAAAATCCTTGAAGCTGCCTCCAATTTATTCCCTGATCATCCGTGCGATAGAGATAACCATCAAGAGTACATACTAATCCGATATTATTATCGTAAAATGTTATATCAACAATAAGATCTTTTCCCATTGCAATATTCCATCTCTTCATCCATGAAATACCTGAATCAGGCGACATAAAAAGAGCTTTTGTCCCCGCCCAAGTCAACCCAGCTTTGTGTACTATAGAACTCATCACAATATCCTGCTTCCCAAGAAGCGACGGTGCCACCATTTGCCACTGAGCTTGGATATTTTGTGAAATGATAATTGTACTAAGCAAGAGCAGGCAAATGCCTTGCCGTTGTAGTTTTCTTTTTATACCGATGTAATAAGGCATCGAAAAAGTATTTGTATTGCTCTTTTGAAACAGCACGTGTTTTCGATTCGTATAGCTATGGAACAGAGCAATGCGCATACCTGTTCGACTATTTTACAATATCTTGGGAATTTTAAAATTCCTAAAAAACATCATACATGGCAAATTTTGGTCGTCCCGGCATGGGACGAGGTAATTTCGGAGGTTTTCTTGCTAATACTCCTATTATTCGCGGACTTCTTTATGCGAATGTAGGCTTGTTTTTATTTGAAATGTTTTTCGGGAAGCTTCGACTTTCGGGTATTCCTATAGACTCCTATATTGTCAGATATTTATATCTTTGGCCGCTGGGCTCCGGAAATTTTTATCCCTGGCAGCTTGTGTCATACATGTTCCTTCATGGAGGATTTACCCATATTCTTTTTAACATGTTTGCTCTCTGGATGTTCGGAACGCAATTTGAAATCCTCTGGGGTCCGAAAAAATTTCTTACTTATTATTTTCTCTGCGGGCTTGGCGGAGGTGTTGCTCATCTTCTGATCTCACCGATGTTGGGTGGTGCCGGACCTCTCGTAGGGGCTTCTGGAGCGATCTTTGGATTATTAGTTGCTTACGGTATACTCTTTCCGGAACAGCTTGTCTACTTCTTTTTCTTTTTACCAATGAAAGCGAAGTATGCAGTCGGTGTATTTGTTGCTTTGGAATTATATTATACATGGAACGGAGCGCAGGATAATATCGGACATTTAGCTCATCTTGGTGGCGCTGTTGTAGGGTTAATTTATCTGCTTATTACCGAAGGGGGACTAAAACTTTTCTCAGGAATTCGGATGCCGAAGCGACAAGATGACGGCAATTATTGGAATTCAAAAGCGAACGGCGGAAGTATTTTTCGTCGAAGACCGATGGATGATGATAATGCTATAGACGCAGAGTATCATGATATCGGCGGCACAGCTACAAAGACAAGAACAAGTGGTGGAACACGAATCATCACTCAGGAAGATATTGATCGCATCTTAGATAAGATCGCAGCATCGGGCTATCAAAATCTTTCTGAGGAAGAGCGAGAGATTTTGATCGAGGCATCCAGAAAAATGGATCAAAAAGGATAACTTAGCTAATAACCAAAGACAAACAATAAAAGACTGCCTCATGGAATTACCAATACTTACACTTCCCACAATTCAAACCGGACTTGACAGCTTCAAGGACGACCGACGGAAGACGCGACAGGTGATGGTCGGCAATATTGCTGTCGGCGGCGGCGCACCGATAAGTGTTCAGTCCATGACGAAGACGAAAACCAGTGATGTGAAAGCAACGCTTGAGCAAATTCGCAGAGTCGAAGAAGCCGGCTGCGATATTATCCGAGTCACAGTTAACGATTGGGAAGCGGCAGAAGCAATGAAAGAGATCGTGGCAGGATCGAAAATCCCTGTTGTTGCTGATATTCATTTTAATCACATTTTTGCGATCAAAGCTCTTGAAGCAGGTGTTGCAAAAGTGAGGCTCAATCCAGGCAATATTGGTTCAATTGAAAGAATACATCAGGTTCTTTCACTTGCAAAAGAGCGGCGCGTTCCTATTCGAATCGGAGTAAATTCCGGTTCGCTCGAAAAAGACATTTTAGAAAAGTATGGTTATCCTACAGCCGAAGCGCTTTTTGAATCGGCAATGCGCCATGTGAATATTTGCGAAGATTTTGGGTTCGGCGATATTATCATCAGTGTAAAATCAACTGATGTACGTTTGATGATAGCTGCGTATCGCTTAATTGCCGAGCGCACTAATTATCCATTGCATCTCGGTGTAACTGAAGCCGGCACAATGCGCGTCGGCACGATCAAATCTTCTGTTGGTATCGGCACGTTGCTTGCCGAAGGCATTGGTGATACGATCAGAGTTTCGCTTACCGATGAACCGGAAAAAGAAATCGAAGTCGGCAAAGAGATTTTGCGTTCACTTTCACTTGCAAGTCGCAACGTTGAGATCATCGCCTGCCCGACATGCGGAAGATTAGAGATCGATCTCTTCAAAATCTGTGATGAACTCGAACGCGCAACAAATCATTTAAAGAAACCGGTCAAGGTTGCAATTCTCGGCTGCGTTGTTAATGGTCCCGGTGAAGCCGCCGATGCTGATATTGGTATTGCAGCAGGTCAGGGGGTTGGTATTCTTTATCGAAAGGGAGTAGTTGTTCGTAGGATCAAAGAATCAGAAATCGTACCCGTGCTGATCGAGGAGATCATGAATTTTAAGCCGGAAGTGAATTGAATTTCCGTGGGTCGGACTCTTAGTCCGCCAGTCAAAGAATCTTGAAACGCGGACGAAGGGTCCGCCCTACTAAAGGAAAACATCATGCAAGACTTCAAACTCATAAAACATCATCTCGAGCATCCGATCGTCAAGATCACGATGAATCGTCCGGAAAAGAAAAATGCACTTTCTCCGGATATGATGGATGAAATATCGGCTGCGCTTGACTCAGTTATTAATGATTATGATGTCCGCGTTATTATTCTTACCGGCGGTGAAGGAATATTTTGCGCGGGTGCCGATCTGGAATATCTTGAAAAGCTTTCTTCATTTGGTGCTGAAGAAAATCTTGCCGATTCGCGAAAACTTCGCGACTTGCTTTGGAAAATTTATACCTATCCGAAAATTGTCATTGCTCAAGTACACGGTGCGGCGCTTGGCGGAGGAGCGGGACTTGCAACGGTTTGCGACATGGTCTTTGCTTCCGATGATTCGGAATTCGGTTATACAGAGATCGGTCTTGGTTTTATTCCTGCTTTAGTTTCGGTTTTCCTGACTCGCAAGATCGGCGAGCAGCATGCGCGTGAATTACTTTTATCTGCAAGAAAATTCAGCGCCGAAGAAGCGTATTCTCTCGGATTAATAAATTTAGTCGTGCCTTGTCCGCAGCTTGAAGAAATGGTGAAAGGATATGCGATGACGGTTGCCAAAAATTCTCCGACTGCTGTTGCAATGACAAAGCGTCTGCTTTCAACCACAGCCGGAATGAGTATGGAAGCTGCCCTTGAATATGCTGCAAGTATGAATGCACTTGCCAGAGGAACAGAGGATGCAAAAAAGGGAAGAGCGAAATTTTTGGCGAAGAAATAAATTTTAATGTCATTCTGAATGGAGCGAAGCGGAATGAAGAATCCCGTTAATCGTAATACAATGTTTCTCGAATAACCATCACGGGATTCTTCGCTGAGCTCAGAATGACACAATTATTATTGCATCACGATCATTTTCTTCGCAACAAATTCTGCACCGGCATTCAATCTGTAAAAATATATTCCCTCAGGCAATTTATGCGTATCATAAGTAATGGAATGTAATCCCGGATCCATTTCTCCTGAGATGAGATTTGCAACTTGAATTCCTTCAGAATTGAATATTCTCAACGAAACAAATTCAGGTTTGGGAAGAGAAAAATTTATTTCCGTTTTGCCTGAAACCGGATTGGGATAGTTTGAGAGACCTAATGTATAAGTTGAATTTGCTTCAACATCTTTTGTAGCATCAATCGTAAAATGTCCGTATTGGCCAAACAACGATGCATCTCCCGAACTTCTAATTTTTATATATGCTGTTGGCGATGCTCCGGGAACAGTCCAAGGAATCGAGTGCGAAGTCGGATCAACATTATTATTAATCATTTGCCAATTTGAAGACGAGCCGTCCGCCGAATATTCTGCGAGCAAGGTTGATCCGAGATTTCCGCTTGATGACCACGAAATGGTTGTTTGCATGCCAGTTGGGATATGACCGTTCGTAACTCCATCGACCTTAACATTGGTAATTGATGCACTTGATTTCGATGTGATTGTGAAAATGCCGCTCGTTGCAACGTTAGCCATTTCATCGGAAATGCGAATCATGCCCTGTGTCGTTGCAACATCCGGAATTTGCGCCCATGTGAAGTTTGTCGTTCCGCGATTGCCATTTACTACCGACCAGTGTGCGCCTCCATCAGAAGAGAATTCTAATGTTCTTAGTGTATCAACTCCGGATGTCGTACAATGCACAAGATAATTCGTGCTTCCGCCGGTAATGGACTCTCCGGTTTTCGGAGAAGTGATAGTAATACTTGAAGGAGAAGTTTTTATCGGTCCGGTATAAACTGCTTCGAATGCCGAGCCCGGAATTTTTTTAAGTTGATTCAGATCGTTATCATCCCATAAAGGATTCGATGTTCCTGATATAAACCACGATGAACCGTTATCAGCATTGATCATTCCATATTTTTTCAGCGCTTCTAAAATGATCCGAGCCTGACCGGTCACTTTTGAAATATCGTAATTTGCTTTTAGTCTGAGACGCAAACCCATCGGTGGATATGTCGGATCGTTCTTACCTGCTTGATGCCGTGCCGGATGTATCCATCCGCGCTGCGAATTATCTACGGTAAATCTCAGTGCATGGTTGATCGCACCTGCTGCAACTTCTTCGTAGCGTGCAAGTCCCGGAAAGATTGGAAGCCCTGCTGCATCTGCTGATGTCCAACCATCAGGACGATAGATATTTTTTGTCAGATCGAATTTAGCGCCATTCGATGCAGACCATCCACTACCAGTTTGATCTTTAGAGCCTTGCCAGAATTCATAAAGCATACAATTGGATTTATCAATCACCAGAACATGTCTGTCTGAATTTTGCGATGCGTTCGGTCCGCCTTCTACCGGAGCATTTACCGGAATCGGGAATGGTCCCGGATCGCTTTCGTCGCCATAAAGTGAGTACGTTACCGGTACAAATGGCTGAGTACTATCAACGACAATATACGGAATGCCATATTCAGCAGGTGTTCCGAAATCGGCATGTAGAAATTGCCTCGTCTTATTTATAGCTGCAATAAAGACATCCGATTTTGGATGAATCGGATATTGAGAAATATCCAAATTCCACGGATTATCTGCAGGAAAAATCTGACAGCCGCCAACGTTAGGTGTTTGAGAAAATACAAGCTCAGTTGAAAGAGCGATAAAGCAAATAATAAGTAAATAACGCATACTGACTCCTTAATGAAAAAGGTGATAATTAATATTACAATAAATCATTGCCGGCAATTCGGTCAGTATAATTGTCGGTTGAGACAGTTATAAAACACCTTTCGGCAGTCAAAGTTACACTAATTCTGTGCTTTCGGGAGCCACATCTCTGCTTCCTCTGTTTAGACCCCGCTTATTAATTTTGACTTTTTACTTCTGAATTGAATTGAGCTTCTACCCTCAACCCAATACCTGGCAGTGCGGGCCGTTCGCGCTTAAGCATGCGCTTGCCATTGTGGGGCTATTTGTGGATGAAAAGAGCATTTCCCGAGCAGCCCATACCACAAGGGGGGGGACGGATGAGAAGATGCTCAGAAGGGCTGCTAAGCGCTTTAAGGTCAAACTTATCGAGATCAAGCGCTTCAATGAGGACTCTGCGTATAAATCATTAACGAAGTATCTTGATATGGGCTTACCATGCGTTATCTGTATTAACCAATGGGCACATTGGGTCACGATTGTGGGCTATAATGCACGGAGCAAGCGATTTGTTGTTCTTGATAGCGAAAAAGAGCCGGTCGTTCGACTTCCTTCATGGACGGAGTTAAAGCGGCGGTGGGTGTATAATGACTATTTGAAGGACGGTACGCATAAGCAGTACTATGATCTCTACCCGGTGAAGCCAAATTTCAGAGTAGCTTCAAAGGCTGATTTTTCGCTGCGTCGTGCTCAATTCTTGCGTCGTCCGGGGAATGTTTCTCTTGCCGAGTATTTCGATGATTATGTTACCGATATGCTAATTATCGCCAGACCGCGCTCAAAAAGGATCGGTGCAAGTCCGGCAATCTCTATGGCAGAATTTTTGCGCCGCCACCGGAAAATGTTGATCGAAACCGTAAGTTATTGGCATGGGGCAGTAAGTCATGCCCAACTTCGGAAGGTACTTGATAATATGCAATTCGTTGCTGAAACGTATGGCCTTGTCGTTCGCGAAGTTGAAGAAAAGCCGACGATCGCCGCCTTTGCGGCACTCCTTATGACTTGTAGCCCATGTCATAAGGAGTGCCGCAAAGGCGGCGATCGTCGGCTTT
>JANYLL010000032.1 GCA_025357895.1 Ignavibacteriota bacterium | reverse complement strand
AGCGGTGTTGCAACGACATTGCCAAAAAATGAGAATACCATTGCTAACCTATCAGCAATTAAAAATCCATTCAACGACGAAGTAGAATTGCAGTATACCTTGAATAGCGGTGCGACAATTCGAATTGAAATCTATGATATTCTCGGTAAAATTGTTTGGAGCGATGGACAAGGGTATCATCCACCGAATGAATCATCATCGGTAAAAATTGATACAAAGAATTGGAGTCCCGGCACTTACTTAGCCCGATTTTCTACTTTTTCGAATGAGGTGAAGACAGTGAAGCTGGTGCATGAGAAATAAACTGGAATTTATGGAATTACGAAAAAATAATGTTGGAATATGTGGTCGGATGCTGCGCAGTATTTTTTTGCGTAACATACTCATTTGGCCCACTTTTTTCTTGGTGAGCAAATTGGGGTTAGAATATTTCAATTGGGCCAGGTTTTGTTTGTTCCTCTTGCCCATCAATTATTGAGTTAGCACAAAAGTTTGGGAAATTTGTTCTACTGTTTATGGTAAAAGCAAAAACCCCAAAGAAGGCTTCAAAAGCTGAACAAATTGAAATTGAGTCGAATATCGATCTGAAATCGTTCGCCGGAGCATCCGACGAAGTTATTGAACTTTCTAAAATTCCGGCTAAAATCCCGGTTCTGGCATTGCGCGATGTCATTATTTTTCCGTATATGATCTTTCCGGTTCTTGTCGGAAGGGAATCGTCGCTATCGGCAACGATGTCGGCAATGGCACGGGAGAAATATCTCTTTCTCGTTGCACAGAAAAATTCGGCAGTTGACGATCCGAATAAAGATGAGCTGTATCATCATGGTACGCTTGCAAAGATCGTACGGATCATCCGCCTGCCGAACGGACTTGTAAAGGTTTTAGTAGATGGCTTGGAGCAGGCTATTGCAAAAAAATATATTCCTGCCGATGGACATATCGAAGCCGAAGTTGAAGTGATCACTCCGGTTCATATTGATAATCCCGAACTCGAAGCTCTTGTCCGCCATACTTCCGAGCAATTCAGAAATTACATCAAGCATTCCATTCAGCATCCGCCTGAAGTGATGATGGCATTCGAGAACATTGGCGATCCCCGTAGAAAATTATTTTATATCGCTGCGCATATTACCAAAGACCTGGATTCGAAGCAGCGCATCCTAGAACTTACCGATATTCGCGAACAGTATCTGCATATCAGCGGATTGCTCGCTTCGGAAATTGATATTCTGAAGATCGGGCATGATATTGATCAGAAAGTCCAGAGCACGATCCAAACCACGCAGCGAAAATATTTTCTCCATGAGCAGATCAGAATTCTGAAGAAAGAATTAGGCGAGGATGAAATGGATGAGCACCCTGAAATGGGGAAGCTTCTCACGCAGCTTAAAGAAGCGCAGCTTCCTGAACTTGTTCAGAAAAAAGCAGATGAAGAGATCGAACGATTAAGAAAAACTCCTGCAATGTCGCCTGAAGCTGGTGTTATACGTTCCTATCTTGAATGGCTTGCACAAGTGCCATGGCATAAGAAAACGCAGGATAATTTGAATATCGGTCATGTTAACAAAGTCTTGAACGATGATCACTTTGGCATGGAAAAACCGAAGGAGCGTATTTTAGATCATATCGCTGTATTGAATCTTGTTGAGAAAATGCGAGGACAAATACTTTGTTTTGTCGGCGCACCGGGAGTTGGAAAAACTTCGCTTGCAAAATCTATTGCAAAAGCTTTGGGAAGAGAATTTATCCGCATCTCACTCGGCGGAGTTCGCGATGAAGCAGAGATTCGTGGTCATAGAAGAACATACATCGGAGCATTGCCGGGAAAGATTATTCATTCCATGAAGCGGGCAGGCGTTACAAATCCTCTCATTCTGCTTGATGAGATAGATAAGATGTCAATGGATTTCCGAGGCGATCCGAGTTCAGCGCTTTTAGAAGTGCTTGATCCGGAACAGAACTCAACGTTCAGCGATCACTACCTTGATGTAGATTACGATCTATCGAATGTGTTTTTTATTACGACTGCAAATGTTGCCTACAACATTCCGCATCCGCTTCTTGATAGAATGGAAATGATCGAACTTCCGGGATATCTCGAACATGATAAATTAGAAATAGCGAAGCGGCATATCATTCCCGCTCAGCTTGCAGCGCATGGACTTTCACTTGATAATGTCAAATTCCAGGATGCTGCAACATTAAAGATCATACGTAATTATACTGAAGAAGCCGGAGTCAGAGAGCTTGTAAGGAAAATTGCCAAGGTACTCCGCAAAGCTGCAAGAGAACTGATCACTAAAGAAATTGTCCAGCATCCGGAGCGTGAAGAATTGCTTGAAATATTTCAGCCATTATCGGCTGTCATCGTAACTGAAGATGGAAAATTAGAAGCGACTTCTCCCAAGATAATTCTTGATAAGGATGTAACGCTTGAAATAACAGTGACGAAGATAGAAGAATATCTTGGAGTTCCAAAGTATCATACATCACCGAAAGAATTTGAACCGAAGATCGGCGCAGTTATGGGATTGGCTTGGACGAGTACCGGCGGCGATGTTCTTCCTGTCGAAGTTTCAGTTATGGCAGGAAGTGAAAAGCTAACTTTGACCGGGCAGCTTGGCGATGTGATGAAAGAATCGGCGCAAGCAGCACTCAGTTATATTCGTTCGAACGCTGCGGCTTTAGGTCTGAAACCGAATTTCACCAAAGATAAAGAAATTCATATTCACTTGCCTGAAGGCGCGGTTCCGAAAGACGGACCGAGTGCAGGCATTTCTTTAACGATGGCAATGCTTTCCGCTGTTAGCGGTAAACCAGTTCGCGGCGACCTTGCAATGACAGGTGAAATAACTCTTCGAGGGAATGTACTTCCTATCGGCGGCTTGCAGGAAAAACTTTTAGCTGCACAGCGTGAAGGAATCAAATGTGTACTTATTCCAGGAGAGAATCGTGCAAAGCTTATTGAGATCCCGAAAAAAATTCTTGAAGGATTGAATATCATTCCGATCGAAAGGATCGAACAGGCAATACCGATCGTCTTTGATCTGAAAACTTCGGCAGAGGATTTGAAACTAGTTTCAAATCCTAAAAAAATAAAGATAGTCAAAAGCAAAAAGAAGAAATAAAAGAAAAGTCTAAGTGCTTATTTCATATCAGTATCTTTACTAAAGGTAACTAAATAGGCAAGTACTGAAACGCTATCGCTCGGCGTCATATGTGCTTTCGATGCCATTTCATCAAAGAGTTTAGTCCATTCAGTTTGAGAATGCTCTAGCGGGGAATGGAGGCTATGGCAGCCGGAGCAATTGGTGACATACAATGATCGCCCTTCGTCAAGATGCACAGTATTCCATTTTTTTTCAGCCCATGCCTGATGCGCTGAGTCGGAACGGGGAATAGATGTTGCGCATGAGTAGAGTACTAATGCAATTCCTGTTATTAAAAGATAGAATGTAAATTTCTGCATCATTTCTAAAAATCAAAAGAGAGCAAAAGTCTTGCTTCAAGTTTTTCGTGTTTTGTGAGATCGAGTTTATCTTGACTCCTGATACCAGTTCCCGTTTCTTCAGAGCCTGCGACCTGCGCAATGATACTAAGCGCAGACCACCAGTTCGATCCGGAAACTGAAAACGAAGGGCCTGCAAAAAAAGCAGAATACACTCCGCCACCTTCAAAGATCGGAGGCTTTTGTGTATGTTGCCGTGCTTCGATACCAATAGTGAAAGAAGGTGCCAGAAAATATGCGGCACCTCCTACGAATTCTAAAATATTTTCCGGTTGCGTCTCTGCTAAACCAGAGCTATTGATACCAGTCACGAATGAATGTTCGCCGACGGCATTGAACACAAAGAGA
The DNA here is from genome assembly GCA_025357895.1 of Ignavibacteriota bacterium. Taxonomy (GTDB): domain Bacteria; phylum Bacteroidota; class Ignavibacteria; order Palsa-1295; family Palsa-1295; genus PALSA-1296. The sequence continues at coordinate 2,345 of JANYLL010000032.1, read as the reverse complement.
ATATTATCGACTTGTTTATCAAGGATGATCTTTCCTTCAATTTCAATTTCATCGCTGCGGATCGAACCTTCTCCATAGATAGCCATACCTATTGGATCGGCAGTTGCATCGAGTAATTTATATTTCCATTCATTGGATATGCCAAAAAATTGCTCTGTTCCTATTGCACCATTGCTAAATTGAGATATAATGGATAGATTCAGATAGAGTGATGTTTGCAGATTCCCTCCGAGTCCGAATTCAAATTCCGTACGATTATCAAGCCCTCGATAAAAATCTTTATGATTCACTCTTACGGTATTCCATAGTTCAATTTCACGAGCTGCTTTTGGAAGTACAGCAGACTCGTATGCATAAGTGAAATGTCTTCTATTCGCCAAAGATGTTTCCTCAGAAAGTAGAAAAAAGAAGAATATAGTAAAAATTAGTAAACTCTTTAATTTCATTACGTTAGTATAGATATGCTTATTAAGACTTAGTCTCTGTAATACAAACATACGACAATTGAGACTGAGTCTTAATAAAATGCCTTCGGAGAAACATTCTAAGATCAGTAATCGTAATCAACATGCCTTTAAAAAGACTTTTGGATTCTGTGCATACTTTGCAGAATAATCTTGAACGAACTTATTTTTAATGTCGTTAAACGAGTCATATAATAACTTTTAGTGCCCAAACTTCACAACGCCAAGCTCTATTTTTCATGGAAGACCCTCCCGATTCTTCTTGTTCTTTGTTTTTCAGTATTCATTGGTTCTTGTACTCTTTTTAGGAATTTTACAACCTATTTCAATGTGGTTTATCTTGCTCAGCAGCACCTTGATATTTATGAAGAGCAACTTCAAAAAGATCAGGTCGCACAGAGTGGTGCAGCCGCTGCAATAACTACTCATAGATGGCTTGAGGAAGAGTATCTGGCGCGTCAACTTTATAAAAAGCGCACAGGTTTTGCAATACCAATAGGAAGTTTTAATAAAACTACAATTTCCACTAATAGGTCAGGAAGCACTCTCCATCTTGATTCTGCCATTATACTTGGCTCTAAAGTTCTTGCCGATAAGAAAGAGACCAAATATATAGAGGATGCACTTTTCGTTGTGGGAAAATCCCAGTATTATAAAAACGATTTTGCCGGAGCCAAGCGAAAGTTTAACGAACTTTTCTTTCGGTATCCTACTACGAAGTACGGTACGGAAGTTGGGATGCTGCTTGCTCGTTCTATGATGGCAACAAATCAATTTGATACGGCAACTTCCGCTATCGGAAATGTTCTTAAAAGTGCAGAGAAATCAGGGGATAAGACCGATATATCCGAAGCTCATAAAGCATACGCTGAATTAGTTCTCGCTTCATCGCCTGATAGTTTAAGCGTAGCAGCAGAGCAGCTTCGATTATCTGAAAACGGACTATCCACCGATGCTGCATCGAGATTATCATACGAACGCGGTATACTATATTTTCTTGACGGAAAGTGGAGCGATGCTGAGCAGGCATTTCGAACGACAATCGATAGATCCTCTGTCGCAAGCGTTCAAGGAGAAGCACTTGTGGGCTTGGGTGAGACATTGCGAAGGCAGAAGAAATTTACCGAGGCTAAACATGTATTTCAAGGTATCCTGCAGAAGGTTAGATACTCAAATTCTTTTCCTCCTGCACAGTACGAAAATGCATACACTGTTGATTTGGAAGCCAGAAATTCAGTCGGAGAGGATCTCCGATCCTCTGGTTATAAACTTAATTATTATCCTGATGTAAAACTTATCTACAACGCTCTTGATACAACATATAGAACTGTTAGTCAGGCGATTATGGCGAGATCAAGATTCCGGCAGGCAGAAATCTTCCGTGGAATGGGTGAGTATGATTCTGCTTCACATATTGCCAATATTATTCTCGGAACAAAAGATTTTTCTAGCGCTGAAATGAACGATTATGTTAATGACCGTATTAGAGCTCTTACTCGCTTTGCCGAATGGAAACTTCAATTGGAGAAGGTAGATACCGTAGAGCACCTTCTTCATAAAATCCGAAGACCGGGGTCAACTATGCTGCAATCAGTTAATAGAGAAATTCGGATTGAAGCTGAACAGAAGGTGCTTGGAACTCGATGGCATCCTGAGCAAAGCCCTACTATTACCCCGGAAGAAGAAAAACTAATAGTCCAATATGAAGATCGCATCCGCAAAGAAAAAGCTTCAGGAAGTGTTAGCTCATACAGCATTAACTTTTCCGATACGACTAAATATATCGATAGTATCCATTCTGTTGCTTCACATGCACATTTTGAACTCGGCAGAGCTTACGAAAATTTTGTGGAATTTCCTTCAGCTATTGCAGAGTATAAA
>JANYLL010000021.1 GCA_025357895.1 Ignavibacteriota bacterium | reverse complement strand
CTTTTTAGTAAACGTCTCATTTGCTTCCTTAAAAAGATCGTCAGTAGCAAGCCAGAAGGCGCGGCGAATGGTATTATAATCATCGTCAAGAGGCAAGTTCATATCAATCTGATTTCCACCACCGAATATTCCGCCGCCGCCGGCTTCAAAATTTTCATCATTCAACTGATAATTATTTACAAGCAAGCGCAAATTAAGCTGACGCTGATGAAGATATGATGAGCGCGTTAATGCACCGAACGAAGCATGAATATCAAGACGATTATTATCGCTTACAGTGTAGGAAATAAAGAATGGATTAATAAGTCCGTTCAACTTCAGTTGATCTTTCGAGCGCTGAAGTTCATCGCTGACTGCGCGGTCAATAACAGAAATCGCATTATCGCTCATGCGCTGTGCGTGGAGAGGCAGAGCTATTAGTATTGAGAAAGCGATAAATAGTAGAAAATTCTTTTTCATAATAACAATAATAAAATTGATTTTAGTGGGGCGGACTCTTAGTACGCCCTTTGACGGGCAGAATAAGAGTTTGCCCCCATTGGTTGCTACAAAATTTTAGCTCTTACTGCCGGCCTTCAAATCCGGCGGCGGAAGAATCGGTAATCTCTCCTGAGATTTTTCTTTTTTCTGTACTTCGATCTCGCGCACGAGAAGGCTTGGGCTTGATGCACTTACAGGGACCCACCCCGACTCTGCACCGCAGACTCCATTGAATGTTTCGGGTCTATCTCCGGCGGCGATGATGCGCTCGAATGTTGCAAGCGGAGTACCGATAAGATCAACTCCGCGTACAAGTTCGTCGGGTCTGCCATCGGCATAAACCCTATAGACAAGGATAGGTAGAACATTGAATGAATTCGGGATCGTGCGCCCAGTCAGAGTAAAGCCGCCTTCAACTTGCACAAAATTTAATCCGTACGGTTTATTTTGTTTTTTACATTCAGCAATTAAAAGCTGACGCAATGAATCTTCCGGTACTGATTTATTTGCAGTAACAATTAAATTCGATTGACGTGCCACAGGTCGCTTACCAGGCGATGCCCTGCCATGACCGTTCGATTCGGAAAATCCTTCAATAGGGGAGCGCCCCATCAAAAATCTTTTGAAGACTCCGTTATCAACGACATCAACTCTGCGCGCTTTAACGCCCTCGTCATCGAATGAGTAACAGCCCATTAGCTGAGAACCTGCATAGGTTTTTTGCAAAGGATCAAAATAGACAGAAAGGAATGTCGGAAGAATTTTTTCGCCAACCTTCTTCTTAAATGTCTGTCCTTCGTTCGTATTTTTCTGACGATGTCCTTCGATGCGATGTCCGAAAATTTCGTGGAAGAAAACGCCCGAAGCCCCGCCGGAGAGAATTGCAGGTCCCGTATAAGGATCAACAAGCGGTGCAGTGCGCATTTTTCCTAATGTTGCAAGCATTTCGCGTGCATCGGCTAATATGACATCATCTGAAGGAAGGTCATCAGGTTTTATTGCAAAATAACTTTTATAAAGCGGCAGTTCCATTCCGTCATCGGCTTTTGTTGTTGCCTGTATCATCAGCCGAACATAGATCTGATTCGAAGCCATTTGTGAGCCTTCGGTCGAAACAAAATATTTTCTTACAATACTTGCAACAAGGGAAGCCTTCGCTTCATATATATGAGGAGATCCACGGAAGACTTCGGAAAATTTACGAAGCCTCTCTTCCCATTGTGAACGGTTTTTGAAAAAGGATGTCATCTCGACAGGATCTTCATAAAGAGAGGCTGGAGGACCTGTCGGTCTTGAAAAGTCTGCAGATGAATCTTCTTCTTCGACTTTAATCGTTCGATTGGTCTTTACTTCTTCAAGTCGTTCTTTAGCAGATTTATATGCAGCATCTGTTTCACGCCAGAGTGCAATGCGCAAAGCTTCAGGATCATTTTCAATTGGGGCCTGACGGCTATTAGCGCCTGCGAATCCGCTACCACCGAAAAATCCTGCATTGGTGCGAATCTGATGCGTATTATCGAGTTTATAATCGCCGACTCTCAGATCGATAAGCAATGTCCGGCTGCGGCTGGAATCAGATCTGACGAGAGCACCGAAACTTGATACGATCGTGACATTCTGATCATCGCCAAGATTATAACTGATAAAATAAGGAGAAGATGATTGTTTCGATAGCGTTGCATTCTCGCGACTTAATTCGGTTGAAAGAGTTATAAGAATAGGATCTCCCCCTGTTTGAGAATGGACTATGAGGGGTGCAGTAAAAGGTACGAAGAGTAAGAGAAAACTAAATTTAGTAAAATATCTCATGAATATATGTAATACAAGACTTGTAATAAGAGCTAAAAAGGTGTTACGGTTCCTCAGCTAAGAGGTTACAGGTTTCCCGCACGAAAGCAATTATTTCTTGTTGTATTGATTCGTTAATTTGTGAAATATTTATGAAAATAAAGTTACTTACAGCAGGCGTTCTTGTTTTAGGTTTCGCAGGTTTGCTTTGGATAAGTCCTTTGGCGAATTCGCAGACAAGCGCAAAGTCCATGGGATTAAGTTTTACAGTAGCTGATACATCGTTTAATTGGGAAAAGATGGATCATGCAGCGCGCCTATCCTACATGAAACAAGTGGTTATGCCTGCTATGAAGGCGGAGTTTATTAAATTCAACTCCGAAGAGTTTGAACTCATGAACTGCAAAACCTGTCATGGAGAAGGAGCCGAAAATCATACGTTCAAAATGCCGAATCCGAAGATCTGGAAACTTCCGCGGTCCAAAGAAGGCTGGGCAAAAGCCGATACAAGTTATTTGCGATTTATGAAAGAAACTGTAAAACCCAGAATGGCATCTCTGCTTGGCATGAAACCCTTCGATATGAAAACCATGACCGGATTTGGATGCGGGAATTGTCATACGGATCAGGAGTAATTCCCTAAATAGGTCAAAATTGTTCGGAATGTCCCATTTAACGGTAGTAAAATAATCTTCATTTTATTGTAACTTTTCGGAACCCCAAACGTTACATATGTATAGCTTAACGGTAGTATAATTTTTAATCCACGTAAGTTGTGTAAAATGAATATAATACAGGTTTACAAACAATTTCCTACCCCTGATTCTTGCATTACACACCTCGAAAAAGTCCGTTGGAACGGTACTCCGATATGCCCCTATTGTAAGGCAAAAAGCTCTACTCCGGCTAAGAATGAACGCCGTCACCATTGTAATAGCTGTAATACTACATTCAGCGTAACCGTAGGGACTATTTTTCACAAAACAAAGATTGATCTGCAAAAGTGGTTCGTTGCAATTTCTTTGGTCCTGAACGCAAAAAAGGGCATCAGTGCCCGTCAGCTTGCCCGTGACATTGAAGTAAATAAAGATACTGCTTGGTCAATGGGAATGCGTATTCGTCGCGCTATGAAAGACTATGGCTCTTTATTAGAAGGAATAGTTGAAATGGATGAAACATTATGATGTCCCCCAAAATTAGGACAGGTAGTTACGGTGGAATTATTCACCAACAAAACTATTTGTCAGATCATGGAAAAAAGCACACGCCGGAAGTTTAGTCCGGACTTTAAAGCGAAGGTTGTTCTCGAAGCTCTTCGT
>JANYLL010000141.1 GCA_025357895.1 Ignavibacteriota bacterium | reverse complement strand
AACGGTAGCTTCACAAGTTTTGCAGAATTTTCTCCGACTTTGATTTCCATCTCAGGAATTGCAAAAGCGCTTTTGATAAATGCCAAGCCTATAGATTTTTCCAATGAAGGAGAAAATGCAAGGCTCGTTATTTCTCCTATTGCTTCGTTATCGGAATTTGTAAGAGCGATCGGCAAAGTATCTGATTTAATTTCCGCACTAATTTCAATGCCCATCAAATGCCGCTGCACTTTGTCGTACGTATCAAGCCGTGCGATCACTTCCTGCCCGATGTAACAGCCCTTTGTCCAGCTGACTGCCTGCACGAGTGTTGTTTCCAGCGGATTATGCTTTTCGTTTAATTCGCTCGGCGCAAGCGGAATGCCTGCTTCGATACGCAAGAGATTATACGTATCATCATCAATGACTGTTCCGTCTAGATTTTCGGTCTCAGTTTGCAAAAATCCCCAAACTGCATCAGCCTTCGGTTTCTCTACAAAGATCGCCCAGCCGCTCTCGATGATGCGATGTGTTTTTTGCAGAAGAACTTTCTCGCCGGCAATCTCAATTTCTATGAAGTTGAAGTTCATTAGTCCTATGAGACTTATAGATCCTATAGGGCTTATAAGATATTGCAAAAAGTCTAAAGCTTGTGGACCAAAAATCAAAAATTCGGTGATCTCCTCTGACTTCTTTTCGAATTTCGCATCTTCCATGATGACAAATTTATTCAGCCATTCGATCACCTGATCTTCTCTGCCGCCGCTTGTGATGAGCAGTGCAGAATTCCCATGTGATAGCACCGTGAGCAGATCAATGACCCTTCCCTTCTCCGTCGTCAGAACTGTCTGCGCTCCTGAACCTGCACTTCCGATCAGCGGAAGCAGATCGTTCGTGGACATCCGGTGCAGAAGATCTATTGCATCCGGACCGAGCGCTGCCACTCTGCCATATCGCCCGGAAGCATTATAGAGAGCAAGTGATTTATGTGCTTTATGGTATGCCTGAGTATTCATTGTTATTTAAAACGAAATTAATTAGGGATGAATTCAGCAACATACTCATTGGCAGCCGTATATTTGTCTTGTATTTAACATCATCATCAACTACAATGACTAAACGCAGCCCTATCGCAGTTTTTTTTCTGAGCATTTTCACTCTTGGTATTTATATCATCGTCTGGCGTGTAAAGACCAAAGGCGAAATGAATCGCCTTGGCTCTAACGTACCAACAGCATGGCTTATGATCATTCCATTCGTTAATATCTGGTGGCTTTGGGAATATGCCGGCGCAGTGGAGAAAACCACCAATAAAGCATTGTCGCAGGTCGTTGCATTTATTTTACTCGCTCTCTTAAGTGCGATCGGTGATGCCATTATTCAGGATGCATTTAATAAAGTGGATCTTGTTAGTCGCGTAGAAGTGGCTGCAGCGTAATTCTTTTACGAAATTATCTTTTGATTATAACCCGTCTTTATGACGGGTTATTTTTTTACGCCCGGTAAAATAACGATTTCATAATAGTCCGGTAATTTCTGCTTATATTTATAGTCTATTTTATGGGCACCTCTTTTTTATCAATAAATAATAATTATTAATTATGTCAACGAAAACATCCTACGCTCCCGGTAATTTTTGCTGGTTCGAGCTTGCAACAAGCGATCAGAAAGCCGCCAAGAGTTTTTATTCCAGCGTCTTCGGCTGGGAAACTGACGATCAACCGATGGGACCCGATCAATTTTATACCATGCTTACACTGGACGGGAAAAACCTCGGAGCGCTTTTCGGAATGAGTAAAGAAGAGATGGGCAGCGGCATTCCACCGCATTGGGGACTTTATATATCCGTTACCAGCGCAGATGAGACTGCAAAGAAAGCCGAGTCGGTGGGCGGAAAGATCATCATGGCTCCTTTCGATGTGATGGATGTGGGAAGAATGGCTGTGATCCAGGATCCCACAGGTGCCATCTTTTCAATATGGCAGGCAAGTAAACATCTGGGTGCCAGCCTTATCGGCGAGACAAATTCATTTTGCTGGTGGGAGCTCAATACAAAAGATACTGCAAAAGCAAAAGAATTCAACACACTGCTTTTCGACTGGTCAACAGGCGGAGATCCAAACTATACAGAATGGAAGAATGGCTCAGATACCATCGGCGGAATGATGGAGATCAAACCTGAATGGGGACCTGTTCCTCCGAACTGGCTTTCGTACGTGCAGGTAAAGAACTGCGATGAAACTGCTGCAAAGATCAAAGAGCTTGGTGGATCAGTAATGATGGGGCCACAGGATATCCCAAATATGGGTCGTTTTGCAGTTGCAAGTGATCCGCAGCGCGCAGTGTTTGCGATCTATCAGCCGAATACGAAATAATGGATAGGAATACAAGGGCGATTATATCCTCGCCCTTGTATTTTCATAATCTCCGATTTATTTGCTGCACCTGAAAAATGTCTTAACTTCGTGTTCACTCGTTCGTCACTTTTTACACATTAACGGAGGATCATTCTATGAATCTCGTCGATAGAGCAAAAAACATTATCATTACTCCAAAAAAGGAGTGGGCAGTTATTGCTTCGGAAGAGCCGAATGCCAATGCAATCTATACCGGCTACGTACTTCCTTTTCTCGTCATAGATGCTATTGCAGCTTTCATCGGGCATGCATTTATTTGGGGAGCGGGACATTATGGAGACTTCGCAATAAGATGGGGTATCTATAATGCCATGCTGATACTTGTTGGCGGATCACTTGGTGTTTGGCTGACATCAATGATCGTCAATGCACTTGCCCCTTCATTCGGTTCGGAGAAGAATATGGGAAGGGCAATGCAACTTGTTGCCTATTCTTATACGCCTGCCTGGGTCGGGGGATTGCTAATGATCTTTCCTCCGCTCGGATTGATCGGCTCACTATTCGGATTCTACGGACTATATCTGATCTATCTCGGCTTGCCACATACTATGAAAACTCCTGCCGATAAAGTTGTCACCTATATGGTGATCGCAATTCTCGTTTTGATCGGAGTTTATATCGTTGTGGGAATGATCTTCGCTGCCATCTTCCTCGGCATTTTTGGCTTGGGAGTTGCATCAGCGGTAAATTGGAAAATGAATATGTAATTTCATTAGGTTCGGAGAGTTGTAAAAGGGCAGATTTTTTCTGCCCTTTTACTTTGGCTGAATGTTATTCCGTATAGAAATTTTTTATACAGAATTTATAATCTCTCTCATCATCTCATGCTGCAATGAATTTGAAGCAATAATGCCTTTGTAATAAATGGAATAATTTGTTCCATCGTAATGTGTAAGTTTTCCTTCAGCTTCCGTTACAATAAGGCTTCCGGCAGCGCTATCCCAGGGAGAAAGACTTGCCTCAAAAAAACCGTCGAACCTTCCGCATGCAACATAACAAAGGTCGAGTGCAGCGCTTCCAAGTCTGCGAACAAGCAATCCTCGTTTCAGGAAAGCGTTAAAGCGTTCAACGGTTTTGTTCTCATTTTTCTCAATATTATATGCAAATCCTGTGACGAAAAGTGAAAGACCGGGATCAGTTATTTTCGAAACATGAATATTTTTTCCGTTTAAGAAAGCACCTCCTCCGTGAAGAGCTGTAAACATTTCATCGCGCGTTGCGTCGTAAATTGCTCCGCATTCAATGACACCGTTCACTTCAACGCCTA
>JANYLL010000423.1 GCA_025357895.1 Ignavibacteriota bacterium | reverse complement strand
GTGGCTGTGCCGGCTGGCAAGATATTAATGGTATTCCATGATGGCGCATTTGTTGTGCCATTACTCGATAGTATCTGTCCAGAAGTACCGCCACCAAATTCAACAATAGCACCGTTATTGGATATCATCAGTTTATTTCCAATTACCGACGTCCCTGAATTTGTGCCGCCTTTTTGTATAGGTAATATTCCTGCAATTTCTGCTGTTGCCAGATCAACAGCATTTGTTATTGAGCCGGAACCGATGAATTGATTTGCACTCACTGTACCAGTACCTGTAGGGGCTAAGATAGAGCCGTTTCCCACCGTTAAGCTTTGCCCTTGATTAATGGCGCTTATGATTTGATCAAATGGTACCTGCATCGGAAATGAAGTTGCCCAATTCAACATTCCGCTATTATCAACAGTGAGTAAGGCAAGTGAGGAAGGAAGTAAAGCAGGCAGAGTATAGATTATATCAGAAGATTGGGGTTGAGCTTTAAAAGCAGTATAGTTCAATCCCGAGGCGTTCGGTTCGTAAAAGCGGAGTTCACTTGGCTGCCCGTTATTAGCTAATAGAACATTACTATTTATCGTCGTAAGCCCGGATGTTGTACTTTGAAAATTTGTGTTCTCAACCCAGTTCGTACCCGACCATCTGAGAGTACTGTTATTAACAGTTCCGATTGGAAGCGGAGTAGTTACAGAGATTGTATCTCCGGTTATAGTAATATCATTACCAGCGAAAGGGGTAAAGTTAAGATCTTCGGAAGGAAACCAGGTGAGGCCATTCCATTTCAGAAGTTGTCCTTTCGTCGCACCGGATTGATTTATTTTGTCTGGAGTAACTGCGCCGTCAATAATTTTTCTCGTCGAGATAGCATTATCTGCAACACCGATTTTTGTTTGTGGGCCATTAGGATTGATAACCGTAATGGTATGTTCTGTATCCAAGATCGAACGAATTGCAGGTTCATTAAGAACCATAGCATGAAGTTGAATTACTCTTCCTAAATGAGTAACAGAGATAGAACTATCGCCTGCAATAAGTATAGGTCCTGAAAGTTCATCAATACTTGTCACCACTCCTTTTGCGTCGGCTGCCACAGATTTTGCATAGTCGGAAACATCAGCATGGAGAGCAGTCGGAACTGAGATGAGCGGAGTACGAGGCGACATTTCAATTCCATCATCAACTACAATTCCAAGGTAGAGCCGAGTATCAAATGTTATCGTCATTGGAATTGGAGTCGTAGAACCTATTTCAACTGCGAACAACCCGGTTTTGATCTCAGCAGGAATTGATTCTGTAAAAAGAGAAGATCCACTCACTGCACTATTATAAAACGAAATTTTCAGAACATGCTTTCCGTCTTTGATCGGACTTCCATTTGAAGTAACAATAAGGCCCTGATAGCTTATCGTGCGAGGAGTTTGCCCAAAAGATTGAGAAGTAATGAACAAAACACAAAAAAAGAGGAACGCACAAACTCTTCTTATACGTAAACTCAAGGATCTGAAAATGTTCATAGTAAATACCCTAATGACTTGCAACACAATCACGAAAATTACAGAAAATATCACTAATGATTACATAACAACCGGAGATTCAATTCCATGCTATTTTTAATGAATAAAAATTCAGTCTCCGTTAGAATATCCCAAATCATGCAATCAATTTCAAATATGATCAAATTTGAACCAACATAGGTATATATAACGTTGCACTACTGCCCTCACAATCTCACTATCTTTAATAATTTAAGCATTCGGAGTGGCTCAGAGCATAGACGAAATACTAACACCTGAAAAAGGAAATATCCTGCGAAAAGCCCGGGAAGCCCGTGGCTTGAGTATTAGTGATGTAGCTGCGCGATTACGTCTTAACCTACATTATATTGAAGCAATGGAAGCCGGCGATATCCGTCCGCTCCCGCCAGGTCCTTACCGCAAGGCATTTCTCACAGAGTATGCCAAATTCCTCAATATAAAACTTGAAATGCTTCAACAAGAAGCTATCGTAGAAGAAAAGGATAATATTCTTTCTTCAGCAGTTTCTGCAATGCCGGGTGTTGCGAAAAAAATGACGAAGTCGGCAGTAAAGACGACAGAATCGGTTGTGAAGATTGTTGAAGAAGGAGTTAAAGACGCCGTCGAAGAAATTACTGCTCGCGATCTTTGGGAAGAAGCTGATCAAGTGCGTGAAGAACGATTGGGCATAACAAAAAGAAAAGGCGAAGAGCCAATGATGTTTGTCCGGAAAAAAGATGAGCCTCCGACTCCAAGAAGCTCTTTTCGTAGGCAGGAGCGAGATCTCATTCCGGAAAGTCCGCAACATCCAGAAGAGCCTGAACCTATTTTAAAAGAGACTGTGCGCTCACGTCGTTTAGTAACGCAAGAAAACATTTCCGAAGAAAAGTATCCACCTACCTATAATAAGCGAGATGAAGATAAAGAAATTCGTGGAGGAATGTCACGAGCAACCAAAACGATCGTAGGCTTATTGGTTATAATTGCTGCAATTGTTGCCTATTCGATATTTACAAAAAAACAAAACCAACCTATAACTTCCAGCGAACCTGAACAAAAAACTGTTACAAAGCAGTCTGAGCAAAAACCAAAAACCATTGTTCCTCCTAAGAAAGATTTAGCTGCTGTTATTGCGTCAACCAATGATTCTTTGATCTTTACGATCAGTGCGAAAGATTCAGTCTGGGTTTCGGTTTCTCCTGATATTGGCAATGGATTCAGAGGAAAACTGGCTAAAGGCGAAACAAGAAGATTTTCCGCGAAAGAAAAATATTTACTTTTCCTTGGCAATCAGAAATCTGTTTCAATGATACTTGACGGCAAAGCACTTACAAATCTTCCTACGATTCCGGGATCGAACATTGTTGTACGAAACGCTATACTAACACGCAATAAAATTTCCGTTCTTCCTTCTGAAGATCATAAAACTGAAGTAAAAAAGGAAATTCTGCCAAAGAAAAAAGGAAGAGTAAAGAAAAGAACTGCTGTTCCCGAAAAAAAGAAGCCACAGCCGATTCCCAAGAAAAAAGTTGCAAAGACTCCTGCTATTAAAATGCGCATACCCTCAGTCAAGCCGGTTCTGCCTGGCTAAATCCTGATGAAAGCAAGTGTATCCATCGGTGATAGAATAGAATTGCTCCGAAAGGAGTTAGATGAGCATAATTATAGATACTATGTTCTTGCTCAACCAACGATCAGCGATCGCGAATTTGACATAAAGATAAAAGAGCTTGAATCTCTCGAAGCAAAATATCCTGAATTTGCTTCATCCTACTCTCCTACTTCCCGTGTTTCAGGCGAGCCAACAAAGCTTTTTCCTCCGGCTACCCATGCCATTCCAATGCTTTCTCTTGCCAATACTTATAACAAGGAAGAAGTGTTCGAATTTGAACGACGCATTAATGATCTCCTCGGGCATTCGCCGAAAGATGGATATACCTGTGAACTGAAATTTGACGGAGTGGCAATGAGCCTGACATATGAAAACGGAAAACTTGTCCGCGGAGCAACTCGCGGAGATGGGGTTACCGGAGATGATGTCACTCAGAATGTACGCACCATCCGTGCTATTCCTCTTGCAATTCGTGAGGCAAAGAAGTACTCGCATCTGAAATTCGAAGTTCGCGGCGAAGTCTTTATGAACTTGGAAGGATTTCGAAAAATGAATGCTGAGCGCGAAGAACTTGGAGAACCGCCCTTCGCCAATCCTCGCAACTCTACTGCAGGTACTTTGAAGACACTCGACTCAAAAGAAGTTGCAAAACGTCCGCTTTCATTTACAGCGTATCAACTACAATTTATTGGAAAAGAAGAACTTGATCTTCAAACGCAAACATCACGCCTCGAATTTTTAAAAGAGCTTGGATTTCCCATATCGCAATATACTCGTCACGTTAAATCAATTGACGAAGTAATGGATTTTGCTATGAAGTGGCAGGAAGAACGCGACTCTCTTCCATTCGAGATCGACGGAGCAGTTATAAAAGTCAATTCACTTCGCGAGCAGGATGAACTCGGCAAAGTTACAAAATCACCACGTTGGGCAATTGCCTATAAATTTGAAGCGAGGCAGGCAAAAACTATTTTAAACGATATTACTTTGCAAGTCGGAAGAATGGGCACGATCACTCCTGTTGCAGAACTTGAGCCTGTTGCGCTTACCGGAATCACTATTCGACGTGCGACACTTCATAATTCTGATGAGATCGAGCGCAAAGATATTCGTATCGGTGATACAGTGATTATTGAACGCGGTGGCGATGTAATTCCTAAAGTTGCCGGAGTTGTCCATGCAAAACGGCCAAAGGGTTCAAAGCCGTTTCATTATCCCAAAAATTGTCCGGCATGCGATTCGCCTCTCATTCATCCTGAGGGCGAAGTGAATTGGTATTGCGAAAATCCTGAATGCTCTCCGCAAGTGGTAGCCCGTATCACGCATTTTGCCGCACGGGGAGCAATGGATATAGCCGGACTCGGTGAGCAATCGGTTGAGCAGTTCGTCCGTGCAGGATTTCTTACAACGATAGATGATATTTATACTCTTGACGATAAAAAGGAAACCCTTCTTGCTCTTGAACGCATGGGCGAAAAGAAATTGGAAAATTTGTTTGCAGGTATTGAAAAAAGCAAAACGCAGCCTCCTGAGAAATTGCTCTTTGGGCTTGGCATTCGCCATGTCGGCACTAACATCGCAAAGCTGCTTATCCGAGCATTCGGCTCAATTGATGTAGTCGCGGAAGCAAGTTTAGAACAAATTGATGAAGTAGAAGCAATCGGACCGGAGATCGCATCGAGCGTATATCAATATTTCAGAAACCCAAAGATCAAGCCGATCCTCGAGAAGCTAAAAGGAAGAGGTCTTCCATTCAGCGGAGAAAAAATCAAGCGTGATGTTATCGAATTAGAATTTTTCAAAGGTAAAACTTTTGTCCTGACCGGTACACTTTCTACGATGAGCCGGGATGAAGCGAAGGATAAGATCGAAGCACGCGGCGGCAAAGCAACTGGTTCGGTCAGCAAAAAGACCGATTATGTCCTTGCAGGTGTTGAAGCAGGTTCAAAACTCGAGAAAGCAAATGAACTCGGTGTTCGGGTATTAACCGAAGAAGAATTTTTAAAAGAATTATAAATCATGATTCCATCACACCCGCTCGATCTTGGCGCTATTATCCGTGAATCGATCCGAATCGTCAAGCGAATATATTGGCGTGCCGCCTTATTATTTATAATATTCACTGCACCGGGGATTCTTGTTGTGCACTATGGCCTTGATAATGCTCTGGATGGTGGAGAGGTAATCCTTCATAAATTTACTGCTGCATCCCCTGAGGCTCCAAAATTAATTCGGGATTACCTTATAAGTTCGAATACGAAAAGCAATTCTTTTTTACTATACCGGCTCACATACTCTAAACTTTTTCATGTTATTGATAGTGTCAAAGAAAAAGTAAAATTAGAGTACCCTGATTCAGCGCATTCAAGAATTTTCGCACGGCTCGATAGTATAGCAGATATCGTGGATAAGCAAACAGGGAAATCCGTCGGAGACGCGATACTTTCAGAAGTGGGTGGAGGTCTTGTGATTTCACTTTCCGGTTTATTTCTTTTGATGCTTGGTTTCGTTGCTTGCTCAGGAGCACTCTACGATCTTACAAGCAGGGCATATGAAGAACGGTCATTTCCTCTTGATTCTATCTTCCGAATAGCATTTACCCAATCAATGTGGCTGATCCTCATCCAATATGTACTGATCTTTCTTGCAATGATGATGGGGCTAGGTTTAGTGGTTACAATTTCTGTAGCAATTTCTCCGGTACTCGGTGCATTTGGGCTGTTCATTTCAACCTTCTTTTTAATTTATGCTATCTTAAGAATACTTTTTTGCAGAGCGGCTCTAGTGAGTGAAGAATTAGGTCCTATTATGTCAATAAAGAGAAGTCTGGACCTTACGAAAGACAATTTCTGGCGAATTTTTGGAATATCTCTACTTGTCGGACTTATTATCTATATAGCTTATGCACTTATCCAAACTCCTCTCTCGCTTGCTATTTCATCGGATTTAACATGGATCACAGAATTTATTCGCGGCAATACGAATATTTCCTTTCTTTTTAGAGGAATAAAAGGCGACATTCTTAGTATTGAATTGGTATATTTTATTTCCTCCGCACTAACTATTGCATTTGTGCCCGCATTCCTCACCACGTTCTATTACGATTTGCGCACCCGCAAAGAAGGTGAGTTGGAATATCCGGACAATGCAGTACTCTCTATTGAGAATTCGGAAAACCTGACCAAAGAATAATCTGTTATCTGATTACCTGCACGGCTCGAGGATTATTTTCCTACGCGAGCCTGTGGGGATTTTGTGTTTTTAAAACTTTATGACAGCTTTTTATAAATATATTTCGCATATTATTCAAGCCTTGCCTGCAATGGCGGAACTTCGACGTGCCGTAACTGAATCAGGCACAACGTTCTCACTCTCTAACTTGCCTTCATCACTGGATACTTTGGTATTCGCGCAGATATATATTCAGGAAAACCGCAATATCCTTCTCATTTTCGAAGATGCGAAAGATACTGAACGCGCATTTGACGATCTCGCAAAACTCCTCGGAGAAGAAAAACTTGTCCTCTTCTCGCAGGTAGTACACCAATCATCAATTAAGCAAGAACTTCGGAAAAATACAACTGCGACCGAAAATTTTGGACAAATACTTGAGGCACTTGAAAAGCTTACCCAGGCAAAAAACTCGCTCGTAGTTCTTGCTGATGCTGATTCCCTATTGATCCCTCTTCCTGCAGCGCAGGTATTTACGAAAGAGACATTAAAAATCTCTGTAGGAGAAACTCTTGGATATGATTTTCTATCATGGTGGCTTCGCGAGCATCGATTCGAAGAAAAGCAATTTGTCGAAACGTCCGGTGATTATGCGATTCGCGGTGGAATCATCGATATCTTTCCATTTACTGATACCGTTCCATTTCGAATAGAATTTTTTGGAGACACCATCGAAAGCATCCGTGAGTTTGATTCTATTAGCCAACGTTCGATCGCACATCGTCAGGAACTCGCTCTTGTGCCAAATGCTCTTGAGGCTGAAGGGATTTTACGAACAGCCTTCCTCTTCGATTATCTTTCTGAAAAAACTATCATTGCTGAATTTGAGCCTCAACGCATACGAAGTGTATTAGAGAAAGCAAGTGGCGAGAAAATAATTGCCTCACTTGAAGAAAGAACAAATCTCTTTATTACAAATTTTCCTGAGCCAAAATCCTCGGTTATTGATTTTGATGCAAAAGGTCAACCGAGTTTTAATGCAAATCTCAAAATAATTCGCGAGAAAATTCATGAATTAGTCGAAGAAAATTATGAAGTTGTTATCCTTGCCGAATCAAAAGATCTCATCAAGCGCATGGAAGATCTTTTGGAAGCCGGGGAGACCATGGACGATCCATATTCAGATGAGTATCACACTATCGAGAGTTCTTTGGAGCCAGAAGCAATTCCTATAAAGAAAGGTCGTATAGTTTATTTCTGCCCATCTCTTGCGCATGGTTTTGTACTTCCTGAAACTAAAAAGAAAGTCGTCTTCACAGAACATGAGTTATTCGGCAGGCGCCGCGACCGAGGAGCATCGAGTCGCAAGCGTGCTTCGCGGGCAAAAGGAATTTCGCTTCGTGAACTTCGCACCCTTAAACGCGGTGATCTGCTTGTGCATGAAGATAAAGGCATAGGTAAATTCATGGGTCTTGATACAATTGAAGTTCGTGGAGCAAAACAGGAAGTCGTCAGATTGCTTTACCGTGATAATGATATACTCTTCGTCAATCTTGATTATATCGCAAAGCTATCACGCTACTCTGCTGTTGAAGTTGCTGAGAATAGTGTTAAACTTTCAAAACTCGGATCCCCCGCCTGGCAGAAGACCAAAGAAAAAACGAAACGCCGGCTCAAAGATATTGCACGAAGCCTAATTTCTATTTACGCGAAAAGAAAAAAACAGGAGGGTTTTGCTTTTTCAAAAGATGATATTATTCAGCGTGAAATGGAAGCTGCATTCCTTTACGAAGATACTCCTGATCAAGCAAAGGCAACCGATGATCTAAAACGTGATATGGAAATAAATGCACCAATGGATAGGCTGATCTGCGGAGATGTAGGATATGGAAAAACAGAAATTGCGATGCGCGCGGCGATGAAAGCGACCCTTGATAAAAAACAAGTTGCTGTACTTGTTCCAACAACGATCTTAGCGGAACAGCATGAACGATCGTTCAAAGATAGATTAGAGCGCTTTGGAGTAGCCGTAGCATCGATCTCACGATTTAAGACAACTAAAGAACAAAAGGAAGTACTTGAAAAACTTGCCGAAGGTAAGGTTGACGTACTTATCGGTACTCACCGGCTTCTTTCGAAAGATGTATTATTTAAAGACATTGGTTTGCTGATCATTGATGAAGAGCACAGATTCGGTGTTGCCGCGAAAGAAAAATTACGAGAACTTCGTGCAACAGTTGATACACTCACACTTACTGCAACTCCCATCCCTCGTACATTAAATTTTTCCCTTTTGGGAGCGCGCGATCTTTCTGTTATCGAAACACCTCCGAAGAACCGCTTACCAATAAATACGGAAATTCTTACTGATCTTCAGTCTGATACTATCAGGCAAGCGATCCGCAGAGAGATGGAGCGCGGCGGGCAGATCTATGCCATTAACGATAAGGTTGTAGATATTGAAGTCTATGCCTTAAAATTAAAAGAACTTGCACCGAGGGCACGGACAGGTATCGTTCACGGCCAGTTATCTTCTACAGTAATCGAGAAAATAATGCGCGATTTCTTAGAGCGCAAGATTGATATTCTTTGTGCAACGAAGATCGTCGAATCAGGACTCGATGTACCCAATGCGAATACTATTATTATAAATCATGCACATAATTTCGGACTTGCAGAGTTGTATCAGTTGAGGGGAAGAGTCGGCAGATCTAATGAACAGGCATATTGCTATCTTGTTACACCTCCGATCAAGCAGCTTTCAAAAGATTCGCTTCGAAGGCTGGAAGCAATGGAAGAATTTTCCGATCTCGGTGCCGGATTCCAACTTGCCATGCGCGATATGGAAATCCGTGGAGCAGGAAATCTTTTAGGAGCAGAGCAATCCGGTTTTATCAATGAGATAGGCTTCGATCTTTTCCAGAAAACTCTGGCTGAAGCTGTTGACGAATTGAAAGAAGAAGAATTTAAGGATCTGTTCAAAGACCAGCCTGTAAATAATTCGCGGAATGCATTTATTCGGAGAAAGAAAGAAGACGCCGAAGGAACGAGCATTTCCCTTGGAGTTGACGCACTTATTCCTGACCATTATATCGAAGATGATGCTGAGCGTTTCAACTTCTATCAACGGTTTGCTTTAGCAGCATCAAAGCCGGAGATCGATGAGATCGTAAAAGAATTACAGGATCGGTTCGGCACCGTTCCTG
>JANYLL010000420.1 GCA_025357895.1 Ignavibacteriota bacterium | reverse complement strand
ATCGTGCCGCCGGTGCCTGGAAAATAATTTCTTATTTTTTAGATAGCACGATCTCTTTTTGTTTTGCAGCTGATTGGTAGAATGCTTCGACGACTTCCATCCTTGCAAGGGATTCTTCGCCGCTTGAAATAAGCGGGACGATGCCTCGGATGGCATTTACGAAATGACGGAGTTCATTCTCATAAGATTTTTTGAATAGCGCAACTTGCGAATCTGATTTTGCCGGAGTGAGATTGACAAGATTTCCTGCAACACTTTTGAAAACTCTGAGCGGATTAATAAAAGCCGAGCCTTTATCACCAAAGACATTGCAATAGAAGAAGTCTCCTTCACGATGAAATGTCCAGCTTGATTCAATCGTCAGAGTGACGTCATTTTCAAGACGTAAAAAAACAGCACAGGAATCTTCAACTTTTTTCGTGAACTGATTATAGCTTGTTGCACTGATCGTTTTTACCTCGGGGTAATTCAAAAGCCAAAGTGCCATATCGAGCATGACGATTCCGAGATCAAGAAAAACTCCGCCTCCGGATTTTTCTTTTTGCTGCTGCCATGCTGCCGCAGATGATTGCTGCTTCAGCCAGCCGGATTTAATATAGAAAATTTTTCCGAGCTCGCCGTTCTCGATAAAAGATTTTAAGATCATCGTATCGGGACGAAAGCGGCTATTCATTCCGACCATTAGTTTTTTATCGTATTTCTTTGCAGCATCAACGATCTCCTTCGCTTCTTTTGCAGTTCGGGCAATAGGTTTTTCGACAAGAGTATGTTTGCCTGCCTGTAATGAAGCGATAGCGGAAATTTTATGCTGGTCGGTAGAGGTGCAAATATCCACGGCATCGATCTCCGAACCGATAGGTGAATTGAGCAATGCCTCAATCGTTTTAAAGGTCTGGGGGATGCCGAAGCGCAGGGCAACAGCTTTTGCTTTGCGTTCATCGGGATCGACGACGGCAACGACGTCAACGTCGTTCATCTTCTTTAAAATGGGTAAATGTATGACCTGACCCACGTTCCCGCACCCAATAAGAGCGATTTTTATCTTGTCCATAATGCAAAAATACGCAGTATAGGCATCATGCCCTCATTTTTCATCAAAAATCATGAAACACTTTGACGGAAATCGGGTTATTAGAATACCTGAATTGTCTGTGGATAAATTATTGTAAGGAATTTTTTATGAAAAAGCTTCTGATTATCATTCTTCTTCTTGTGCCGGTATTGGTCTCAGCACAGGAGCATGTACTCATTAACCGGATAGATGACCAGACCGGAGTACTTATTCAAAAGGCAATGGGGGAAATGGAAAAAACCGGTGATAGGTATACCCTCCTCATCCAATCATCTCCGCAATCCGGAAAGTCATTTAATATAGTTATGGGTAACACCGTAATCAATTTCGACCCCGGTGTTACAACACCTCTATCCGGCGGCATATCAAATCTGACCATTCAGCCTGTTCAAATTATTTTTCATAGAACCCATTTGCATCTTCCGTCATCCGATTGGACATCAAGTGTTTGCTTTGGAGTGAATTGTTTTGCACCATTTGTCGATAGCATCTCGCCTTCAAGTGCCTATATTCTCGATCCTGCAAATCATGGCACATTTGTCATGAATTTTAATTCGCAGGATGTTTCTCATGTCGATTCGATCGTTGATTATATTCGCTTCACAGCGTTAAGCGGCGATCCGGGAGATACGTTATCATTTATTTTAAAAGCTATTACGAATCAACAAAATCTCGTTCTCGACCAACAGCCAAAAGTCTTTTTATCACATCCGAAGATCAAATCTGTTTATCCGAGTCCTCTTCTTTCAGGAAACCAGATCAATGTGAAAGTCGCAAGTCCCCGGGAAAATAGCCTTTCCTATTCGATCTATGACGGTATCGGCAGAACTGTCGCCCTCGGAGTAACAAAACAGCACCTTATTATCGGTGATAATACGATCGGGATTAATTCTCTCGACGGGCTGACCAACGGAAGCTATATGCTGAAGTTGAGTTTCGGAGACGGATCGAGCGATACGTATTTCTTTCAGGTTATGAAATAATTTTTCCTTTACGGATAATATATTTTTTTACTCGGGCAATATTCAGCGATCCCGCATTCAAGGCACTTTGGTTTTCTCGCATCACAGATCGTTCTTCCATGAGAGATAAGATAATGCGTTGCCATCGTCCATTCGTTTTTCGTTACAAGTTCCATGAGATCCTGCTCGATCTTTTCAGGTTCCTTATGTGATGTTATTTTAAGGCGATTTGAAACACGTATCACATGAGTATCAACGGCAATTCCTTCGGCAATATTAAATGCATTCCCCAAAACGACATTTGCAGTCTTCCGGCCGACACCGCGTAGTGTCGTAAGTTCATCCATCGTCTGCGGCACCTCTCCTTCGAATTTTTCTACAATATCTGATGCCATTGATTTTAATGACTTTGCTTTCTGCCGAAAAAAGCCTGTGGATTTTATTACTTCTTCGATATCTTCTAACTCAGCATCTGCGACAGATTTAGGATTCGGAAATCTCGGGCGAAAAGATTTCATGACAATATTAACTCTTGCGTCGGTACATTGAGCTGAGAGAATTGTTGCCGCAAGTAATTCGAAAGCATTTGTATAATCCAGAGCACAATGTGCTTCAGGATACATTTTCTTCAGACGAGAAAATATTTTATTTACACGAATCTGTTTTTGATCTTTAGATTCTTTTGGCATTTTTTTTACCAGTGGGGTGGACTTTAGTCCGCCTTGAC
>JANYLL010000409.1 GCA_025357895.1 Ignavibacteriota bacterium | reverse complement strand
TGTCGTTTGCTTTAGTGCCGGTATATTGGGCGATAGTAAGATCGTTCATTGACGTACGCGAACTATAATTACTATCAAGAGCAAGTCTTATTGCCTGATCAAGCGTGATAGCATTGGAACCAGTCATGCGCTGCTGACCATACATGGTTGAGGCAAATCCGAGAAGGAGAAGAATAAGTAGCGTTTTCATTATCGGCACTTTACGGTGAATATGTTACGACGTTTCAATGAAATAGCCCGATTTTTCGATTTAAAAAGAAGATAATATTTAAGGGCGCATTCTACTAAAGACGTTTGCAAAGGCGTTTTTATTTTAAGGCTCTGAAAACAATGTAAAGTGCGAAGGAATTGCAAAATTTCAAGGACGAAAATGTAGTGTGGGCGGACTCTTAGTCCGCCAGTCTGCTTCCAACCCTCGCTTTCTCCCTTTCCGTTAGAGGGTTCTCACTAACGATTTTATCCTTGATCTGAAGCATATATGCTTTCGCAGCTTCATATTCATTCGGGATTTCCCCTTCAATGATCGCCTCTTCAATAGCATGTTTCAAAATACCGACGGTTCTCGAGGGTGGCAAGTTGCAGATCGCCATGATCTCCTCGCCGCGAACCGGTGATTGAAAAGCCCGCATTTGATCTTTTTCCTCGACTTCAGCCATCTTCGCAGCCACTTGATCGTAATTCGCCTGATATTTTTTTATCAATCGCGGATTTTTCGAAGTAATATCGGCACGGCAAAGTGTCAAAAGGTCATCAATTTCCTCCCCCACTTCAAAAAGGACTCGGCGCACTGCTGAATCAGTGACACCTTCATCGACCAATGCCATTGGTCGCATGTGAAGCCTGACCAGTTTCTCAACATACTTCGCCGCCTCCATCGGCAATTTCATCCGACGGAAAATCTTCTGCACCCACCTGGCTCCGATATGATCGTGACCATAAAATGTCCAACCGATTCCTTCGCGGAATGCCTTCGTCTTCGGCTTAGCAACATCATGGAGTAATGCAGCAAACCGCAGCCAGAGATTATCGGACATCTCTGCCATATTATCCAAAACGCGCATCGTATGTTTATAGACATCCTTATGAGCATATTCTTCGACACCAACCGTCTTCAGATCGACGCCGCTTAAATGTGCGATCTCAGGAAAAATAATATCAAGTAACTCCGTCTCGAATAAAATATTTATTCCGAGACTTGGAATTCGTGACGACATTATTTTTACAAACTCGTCAGAAATTCTCTCTTGCGAAACTATCGAGATTCTCTCACGCATTTTATAGATCGCATCAAGAGCTTCCGGCACGACCATAAATTCTAGCTGCGCAGCAAACCGTGCGGCGCGCATCATCCGGAGGGGATCATCTTCAAAAGTTACAAGTGGATCAAGAGGTGTGCGAAGAATCCGTGATTCCAAATCCGTCAATCCATTAAAGAGATCAGTAATATCTCCAAGCCTAGCAGAATTTAAACTTACTGCTAATGCATTCACCGTAAAATCACGACGGGAAAGATCTTCTTCAAGAGTACCTTCTTCAGTGATCGGATTACGGGAATCAGAGCGATAGGATTCTTTCCTTGCTCCGACAATTTCTATTTTCAAATCCTCAATCTCAATTAATGCAGTTCGGAATTTTTCATAAACCGAAAGTCGTGATCCAGGAAATTCTGTCGAAACCCGTTTAGCAAAAGCAACTCCATCTCCGATAACCGTAATATCAATATCGCGATCATTGCCGCGGTTAAGCAGCACGTCGCGGACAAATCCGCCGACAACATACGCTGCAACATCAGCATCGTCGGCGATCTGGCCGATCGCAACAAGCATCGGCTCAGTTATAGGAAATTTCGTTATCATTTCGAGGAGCCAAACGAAAAGCAACGAATCGTGGTTCGTGACTCTGCTAACGACTAATAACTACCAACTAACGACTGCTCATGTGGCATCCCGTATTCAAAGAAGAAGAACTCACATCAGGCAAAATTCTCTGCACCAATATCGTGGATAAAAAGATCCTTGTCATGCGCTCGGAAGGAAAGCTTTATTCCTGCGGAGCAATGTGTCCGCATCAAGGTGTTTCAATGGTTGATGGATGGGTATTCGATGACGAGATCACCTGCCCCGAGCATTCATGGGTCTTCTCACTCCGCGATGGCTCACTTACGTGGCCCGGCTCCGGACCACGAATTCCGATCTATCCTATCAGGATTTCAGACGGTTTTATAGAGGTCGAAATCTCGACGAAGCCTCTGTAAGTCATTATAATTGAATAATATCACTGTTCGCGCGCACCAAATTCCACTGCCTCAGAATTCACTACTCATATATTTTCTTTGCCCACAGGGTTGCTCATAGTCATAGGACCAATATACGGAAAATTTATATCCCCATCAGAAACGATAATACGAACTCTCTTTCTCCGCTCCCGTGTTATTTTACAATGCTAATGCAGAATGTTATCTTACTGCTCGATCCCGACGTGACGAATTTTGTCTTATACCTCACTAAGCAAGAAAAAAACAACTCCGCTACTGACTAAAGCAATGAATGCCTGCACTCTTTAATAGCGATCATAGCGAAAAAAAATATCATGGAATATAAAATTCTCCTCGTACTCCATCTCTTGGGAAGTTCTGTCTGGGTAGGCGGTCATCTTATACTGGCAATTACCATTTTGCCTCGTGCTTTAAAACTTCATGACCCTGAAATTTTACATCAGTTTGAATCACGATATGAGAAGATCGGCATTCCTGCACTGGTCTTACAAGTAGCTACCGGATTGCGGCTTGTATATTACTATAACGATAACTTGTTTGACGTTTTCGATTTCGCCTATTCGCAGCATACGTTTATCGCTCTGAAGATTATTCTTTTATTAGTTACAGTCATTATTGCAGCTCATGCACGGATACGGCTTATCAGCAAATTGAAAGAAGAAAACATGGTATTCCTTGCCTGGCATATCATAACTATTACGATTCTTGGTGTTGCTATTCTATTTTTTGGAGCCGGAATAAGGATAGGAAATTGGTAAGAAACTGGTAATGCCTTAGAGTAATAATCAGTGCCCTTCCCTTTTGATCAAAAAGAGAAGGGTAAAGACAGCGTCACCTTAAATCTTGAATGAAACAGTTAGGCGACCCACAATATCATTATCGGATTTCTGCGTACCGAAAGCTCCGATTGCCTTACTGGAGTAGCCTGTGTACCAAAAATTCGGCATGATATGGATATTCGTATAGGGAGTCCAGTCAAGCCCGGCGACGATGAAATTTTCTTTTGATGTAGAATATCCACTTGGGTATCCAAAAGAATTGCCGTCGAAATTATTATCGGGGTCGAACAGATCATACCGAACGAAAACATTCAGGCTGTTTTCAATAAGTTCACATGCGGCAAATGCCGATATACCAAAAGGCTTGGCATTAAGAGTATTCTTCGAAATACTACTATCCGCCTGCCCGATTCTATCACGATTAACGGCATTCGTCTGCGTTTGCATAAAGCCCTCCACACCAATCGTTACAAGCTTGGTTTGATAGGCAAGAAGAAGCTTCAGAGTACTGATGTCTTTTGCCGGAGCATCCGAAATTCTATTGAGATCTCCGTATAGTTGTATTATGATCTTTTTATCCATAAATTTTGCCCAAATATCGCCGGAGATCTTCTTGAACTTATCTGTTTCTAATTTCTGAGCTGAACCGTTACCATACAAAATATCGTAGCCGAATTTTTTTTCTTCGAAGGAGCCTTGCAGAGCTATTCCGACATCGCTTGCAGAGGCAATCTTATTTTTATCAAGAAGCGTTTTTTCGATCGCCCTGTATCCCCAGACTTTTTCCGATGATGCTCCGAAAGCCGGTGTTGCCTGCGCTCCGAAGATAAGATCATTATTCGGAAAAATATTTTTCCAGCGAATATTGGCAAATTTCAGATAGATCGAACGTTCACCGTTGCCATCGACTGTTGCTGATGCACCACCTCCGTCTTCATACGCAAGCAGAAATTCGGTTGTGAAGATCGGCGAGATATCGTAATTATACCCAAAGTAAAACCTGCGGAGCTGAAAGTTCGAGAATGCCTTCGGTACTCCGGAGTATTGTCCGATACCGCGGCTGAGAGCATCGGCATGAAATTTATACATGTAGTCGCCGAACATTAACATACTTAATTTACCGGACGGCTTGAAAGTAGAATCTGTTTGCGCGTGTATTTCCGTAATAGAAAAGCAGGCAAGCAACAGAAGAAGAATAAATGCAAATGTAAATGTTTTCATAAGCAGGGATAGATAGTCTAAGAAAAAAATCACCGCTCGAAAAACAAAGAACGGCGATTTAATGTGCATCTTCGATTTGTACTCAGCGTTCGAGCCGCTGTGTGCATTGACAAGGATTTTGCTTTCCTCCGACAGTCACTTTGCATGTTTTTTCATCGGCAGAACTTTGCCTGATGAAAAATATTGCAGCGACCAAAAGTAGTACACCGCCCAGGATCACAATAAATTTAAGATTCAGTTTACTGAACATTTTTATCTCCTTACTATGCCATTTGAATCAACTACAGATGCGAACTTTGCACGGAAATCTTTCAGGTGCAATACAGGTCTTTGCTTTGGGGAAAGAGAAAGCACATAGGCAACAAGCGCCCACCGGTCTTCATCGGAAGTAAAGATATCTTTAAATGAAGGCATCGGCGTACCATTTAATCCTCCGTTAAATGTACGGTAAATATCAGGGGCTGCAAAACCATTTTTGAATTGCCATTTATAGGTAAGATCGGCAGCCTTGAT